>NZ_JBARYR010000699.1:0-4236 GCF_049648075.1 Rubrivirga sp.
GCGAAGCGGAGATGCGCGAGGTCGCGACCGGCATCACCGACGGCACCAACCTCGAGGTCCGCACCGGGCTGACGGGCGGCGAGACCGTCATCACCGGCCCGTTCCGCCTGCTGCGCACCGAACTCGAGGACGGCGACGCGGTCCGCGAGGACGAGGAGTAGCACCCGACCTCGAGGCCGCGCGTCCAGCCTCGATGCGACCCCGGTCCGCCCTCGACGCGTCCCGTCCTCGAGGTCGGCGATTTCGCTTCTGATCTGTCAGCCCAACCGCTCCTCCCTTTTCGACATTCTGGGGTTCTCCAATCGGCTCGAGTCTTCCGCTTGTCTGAGAGCCCTCCCGGCTCGGCCCCTTCGCTCACTCCCACTATGCCCGTCATCGACATCGCCGACGTCTGGAAGACGTACAAGATGGGGACCCAGGAGGTCCACGCGCTGCGCGGCTGCTCCCTCGAGGTCGAGCGCGGCGAGTACGTCGCCGTCATGGGGCCGTCGGGGAGCGGCAAGAGCACGCTGATGAACGTGGTCGGCTGCCTCGACATCCCGACGCAGGGGACGTACAAGCTCAACAAACGCGACGTGGGCTCGCTCAGCGACGACGAACTGGCCGAGGTGCGGAACAGCCAGATCGGGTTCGTCTTCCAGACGTTCAACCTGCTGCCTCGGCAGGACTGCCTGCAAAACGTCGAGCTGCCGCTGGTCTACGCCGGCGTCTCCCGGTCCGAGCGGAAGGCGCGGGCGACCGAGGCGCTGCAGCGCGTCGGGTTGGGCGACCGGCTGGACCACCGGCCGAACGAGCTCTCGGGCGGCCAGCGCCAGCGCGTCGCCGTGGCTCGAGCCCTGGTGAACCGCCCCGCGATCCTGCTCGCCGATGAGCCGACGGGCAACCTCGACTCCGTGACCTCGGACGAGATCATGCGCCTGTTCGAGCTCCTCTACCGCGCCGGCAACACGCTGATCGTGGTCACGCATGAGGACGAGATCGCGGCCCACGCCCGCCGCATCGTGCGCCTGCGAGATGGCACCGTCGAAACCGACACGCTCGTCGCCGCGCCCGTCCTGGCCGACCTCGACGCGTCCGCCCTCGAGGCCGAGCCCGCCTGACCCTGCCTCGTCCTCGAGGCCGATCCTCCAAAGCCATGACGCCGACCGCCATCGTTCACACGGTTCTTGGGGTGACGGCGCTCGCGAGCGGCGCGCTCGTTCTGGTTCGAAGGAAGGGCGACCGGACGCACCGGCTAGCGGGACGCGTATACGTCGGGACGATGCTGGCGTTGTGCCTCTTGTCGTTCGGCCTCCACGACTCGACGCCGTTTTTCGCCGGGTACGGGCCGTTTCACATCGCCGCGCTCGTCAGCCTGGCGACGGTAACGGCGGGCATGGTCGTCGTTCGACGGCGGCGTGAGGGCTGGCTCGAAGGCCACTACCAGTGGATGGCGTGGTCGTACATCGGGCTCGTGATGGCGACCGGCGGGCACGTCATGGACCCGGCGTTCCTGTGGCTCCGCGACCTCGGCTTGCATCCGGGCGCGGCCATCGGGATCAGCATCTTCGTGGTCTGGGGACTCCCCCCGATCGTCGGGAGCCGCTGGATCGCGAAGCGACAAAGCGGGTGGGACGCGCTCGCGCGCTGAGTCGCCCTCGAGGCCGCTCGTCCGGTTGCGAACTCTCGAGCTGAAGCGGCCTCTCGTCCTCGAGGCCGCTCACGGAGCTCCTGTCCTCAGACGAGGCCCACAGGGGGGAAGCGACCGACCTCGAGGACGCGCCCGTTGCACGTCCGTCTTCGCGGGCATCGAAAGGCCGGATGGAGAGCCGCCCGATGTGCGGCCTCGGTATCATCCGGTCTTACAGCGACCTCGAGGCAATGGCGCACGACGAACCGGAAGACACGACGGACGACGGTGTCAGCGACGTGGACGGCGGCGTCTCTCCGTCCGATGGCGACGGAGACACGTTCCCCGTCGTCGGGATCGGGGCCTCGGCGGGAGGGCTCCACGCCTTCCAGGAGTTCCTCGCCGCGCTCCCGGCCCGGCCGGACATGGCGTTCGTCCTGGTCCAGCACCTGTCTCCCGACCACGAGAGCGCCCTCGCCGAGCTCGTCCAGAGCCGGACCGAGATGCGGGTGACCCAGGTCGCCGACCACCCCGACGTCGAGCCCAACCGGGTCTACGTGATCCCGCCCGGCAGGCACCTCGAGATCGAGGACGGCCAGCTCCGGCTCACCGACGCCCGCCGCGACCGCGGCCGTCCCGCGGCCGTCGACGACTTTTTCCGGTCGCTCGCCGACGACATGGGCGAACGCGCCGTCTGCATCGTGCTCTCGGGCACGGGCTCCGACGGGTCGCTCGGGCTCAAGGCCGTCAAAGAGCGGACCGGCCTGACGATGGCCCAGACGCCGTCCGACGCCGAGTACGACGGGATGCCCAAGAGCGCCATCGGCACCGACCTGGTCGACGTGGTGGGGACGGCCCGGGAGCTGGCCGAGCGGCTGGTCGAGATCCGCCGCGCGCCCCCCAAGGTGGACGTTCCCTCGGAGGACGCCGAGCTCCTGCCCGAGACCGACCACCAGGCGCTCCAGGCCATCTTCGCGCACCTGCGCCAGCGGACGGCCCACGACTTCACCAACTACAAGCGCTCGACGATCCTGCGCCGCCTAGCGCGCCGCCTCCAGGTGACCGGCCAGGCCAACCTCCCCGAGTACGCCGGCTACCTCCGGTCGAGCCCCGACGAGGTCCAGGCGTTGCTCCGCGACTTCCTGATCTCGGTCACCCAGTTCTTCCGCGACGCCGACGCCTTCGACGTCCTCGAGGCCGACGCCATCCCGGCCCTGTTCGAGGGGAAAGGCCCGCAGGACCAGGTCCGCGTCTGGGTCGCCGGGTGCGCGACCGGCGAGGAGGCGTACTCGATCGCGATGTTGCTGTGCGAGTACCAGGACCGCCTGGTGGACCCGCCCGACATCCAGATCTTCGCGACGGACATCGACGAGGAGGCCCTGGCCCGCGCCCGCGAAGGGCTCTACGCCGAGGTCGCGGCCGCTGACGTCCCGATCTCCCGGCTCCGGCGGTTCTTCAGCGTCGAGGCCGGCGGCGTCCGGGTCAAGCAGGAGCTCCGGCAGATGGTCCTGTTCGCCCAGCACAACCTGATCTCGGACCCCCCGTTCTCGCGGCTCGACTTGGTCGCGTGCCGGAACGTCCTGATCTACTTCAACCGGAAGGTCCAGTCCCGCGTCTTCGCGACGTTCCACTACGCGCTCCGCCAGGAGGGCTTGTTGTTTCTGGGCTCGGCCGAAGGTCCAGGCGCGACCTCGAAAGGGTTCGGGGCCGCCGATAAAAAGGCCCGGCTGTACCGGCGGCGCCCGTCGGGCGGGCCGGAGCGGGCCCCCGCGTTCGCCTCCGGCGACGGTCGCCGTGGGACTCCCCCCACTCGGCCCCGGCCGGCCGACCCTCCGCGCGAGGGGCTCGTGGAGCGCTACCGCGACTGGACGCTGGAGAGCTACGCCCCGCCGCGCGTGCTGGTGGACGAGCACTACGACGTGACGCACGTGTTCGGCGACGCCGGCCGGTACCTCCGCGACCGCGAAGGCCCCGTGACCCAGAACGTCGTCGACAAGGTGGTCCGGGCGTTCCGCATGGACCTCCGCGCCTCCTTGTTCCGGGCGTTCTCGAAGGGGAAGGCGATGGACACCGGCTTCCAGCGCGTCGAGATCGGCGGAGAGGAGAGCGTCGTGCGGCTCCACGTCGGGCTGGCAGGCGGGAAGGCGGCCGAGGACGGGCTGGCCGAGGTCGTGTTCATCGAGCTCGACCCGGCGTCCGTCGCCGCCCTCGACGCGTCCGTCGTCGACCGCGGCGACATCGACGGCGACTCCGACGACCCGACGGTCTCGCGGCTCGAGGACGAGCTCCGACGGACCCGGGCCCGGCTCCAGCTCACCATCGAAGAGAGCGAGACCTCGAAGGAGGAGTTGAAGGCGTCCAACGAGGAGCTCCAGTCGATCAACGAGGAGCTCCAGTCGACGACCGAGGAGCTCGAGACCTCGAAGGAGGAGCTCCAGAGCACCAACGAAGAGCTCAAGACGGTGAACCAGGAGCTCAGCAGCAAGGTCGAGGAGCTGGTCCGCTCGAACTCCGACCTCAACAACCTGATCGCGTCCACCGACGTCGGGACAGTGTTCCTGGACCGGAGCCTGCGCCTCAAGCGGTACACCCCGCGCGCCGCCGACGTCTTCCACATGGTCCCGAGC
>NZ_JBARYR010000700.1:0-2400 GCF_049648075.1 Rubrivirga sp.
GAAGCTGACCGTGCTGAGCGGCTGGGGGTTCTCACCCACGACGCCGGCGAGCTCGTGGACGTACCGGCCCGCGACGGCGTCGCCACCCACGGCCTCGAGGACGACGCGGCCCTCGAGCGTGGTCGGGTCGATGGCCTCCGTGAAGGCGACCGTCACGACGGGTCGGAGCTCTGCGCCTTCGCTGTTCGGGCTCGGATCGCTGGCCGACAAGCGCGGCGGGGCGATGTCGGGGAAGCTGGACGTGAACGTGAGCGAGTAGGCGTCGCCCGGCGTGCCGTCGCCGTTCCCATCGAGGACGCTGCCGTTCGACGTGGCGGCCGTCCCGGCGAGCGTCGCCGTGAACTGGGTGCGGGCGGGGAGGGCGTCGTCGGGGTTGAAGAACAGCTCGTAGCCGCCGCGCTCGAACGAGACCGTGCCCGAAATCGGATCGCCGCCGGCCGTCGGAGCGAGCGAGAATGCGGGAGCAGCCGTGGCCGGGTCGAGCGGCCGGCTGAACGTCAGCTTGATCGCGTCCGTGACCGGGAACGCGTCCTCACCTTCCTCAGGGCGAGCATCGACGACGGTCGGCGGGATGGTTGAGACCAGGCGAAGGTCGGCGAACGTAAACGTCGAGTCCTGGACCGTGACCTCGATGGAGGCCGAGTCGTAGCCCGGCGCCGAGGCCGTCACCGTGACGGTCCCCGAGGGCATGTCCTCGAGGTAGTAGAACCCGTTGGACAGCTCGCCGGGGTCGCTCGAGTAGCGGTCGAACAGCGACTCGAACGTGTCGGTCGTGTACGTCTGTCCCGCGACCTCGACGGTGGCGCCATTGATCGGCCGGTTGCTCTCGGCGTCGGACACGACGCCCGTCGCGATCCGGTGCGTCGTGCGCTCGATGTCGTGGTAGTCCAGGATGGCCCAGTAGAACGCCTGCGCCTCGAGCCGCTTCCAGTCGTCGTTCATGTTGAGCGTGTTCTGGCGGGGGTTCGTGTGGAACCCGGACTCGCTCAGGACAGACGCCATGTTCGACTCGCGGTTGACGAACAGGTAGGGGAACTGGTTGTCGTGGCTGTCTGGGAAGCCTTGGTAGAACGTCCGATCCGCGAAGTTGCCCTGGCCGGCTGCCGGAAGCCTCAGCGCCTCCATATTGGCCTCGAGGAACTCGGCCCCCATGCGGCCACCGCCGACCGGCGTCTTCTCGACCGTCTGGCCGCCGCGCCGCCAGCCGCCGTAGAGCATTAAGACGTTGTTCGTCGTCGGCCCGGCCGCGTTGCTATGGATCGAGTGGAAAAAGTCGGCGCCGACCGAGTTGGCGAAGTCGGTCCGCTGGCGCAGGCTCACCTGCTGCTGGTCGTTCGTCCTCGAGATGTAGACCGTGTCGATGTCCGTCCGGGTCAGCAACATCTCGCGCAGCGCGAGCCCCACGCGGACGACTTTCTCGGCCTCGGAGTAACCGTAGATCCCCTGGTTCTCGGTCTGGCTGTGGCCGGGATCGAGGAACAAGCTCCACTCCGACAAGCCCGTCACCTGGGCAAAAGAGGCGGGCGCGAGCAAGAGGGCGAGAAGCCCGGTAGCGAAAAAGCGTGTCATCGGGCTACTGGGCGAGCGTGAGAGCGTAGAGAGCGCCGTCCTCGAGGTCGACGAAGGCGAGACGGGACCCGTCCGGCGACCACGACGGGTCGACCTCGAGGCGGTCCACCGTCGAGGTCAGCGTGACGCGGGCCGAGCCGTCGGTGCGGACGGCGATCAGGTCGGAGGCGGTGATGTGGTGGCCGTCGTCCTGCGTCGCGGCGAACGCGATCCACTCGCCGTCGGGCGACCACGTCGGCGCGCCGCCCGGTCCCAGGTCGACGAGGTTTCCGCCCTCGAGGTCGGACACGAACAGGTTTCCGCCCAAGACCTCGAACGCCACGCGCTGTCCGTCGGGCGACGGCGTCACGTTGAACGCCGACGTCGGCCCGACCGAGCGCGTCGTCCCCGTTGACGGCTCACCGATCACCAAGCGACCTCGGGAGAACAAAGCGACGGGCTCGTCCAGGAGCAAGGCGTCGTCTCCGAGAGCGACGACCTCGAGGCCGGCGCGCGACGCGAGCGCGACGTGTCCCGTCCCGACCCATCGGGGCAGCCCGGCCATCTCCAGCCGCTCGTCCGTCAGCTCTCGGACCGCCCCATCGAGACTGACGACCTCGAGGGCGTGGACACGCTGCGTGCCCTCTTCACGAGCCGTCCGCGTCGCGATGGCCGTTCCGTCCGGCGACCACGCATACCCGAACCCGACGCCGGGCGAGTCGCTGATCTGCCGGCTCGTTCCGCCCGGAGTCATGACCCAGAGCCCTCGGAAACCGGGACGCGTGAACGCCACCAACGAGCCGTCCGGCGACCACGATGGCCGGGCGGCGGGCTCGGCCTCGAGGCCGAGGC
>NZ_JBARYR010000701.1:0-8305 GCF_049648075.1 Rubrivirga sp.
AGGCCCGTTCCTCCGTACGCCCTCGTCATCGACGCGTCGGCCTGAACGAACGCGTCGAACACGGACTCGAGCCGGTCGCGGTCGATGCCGATCCCCGTGTCTCTGACCTCGGCCCGCACCCAGACCGACCCATCGGGAGCGACCAAGCCGAGCGGGGCCTCCCCACGGCTGACGGTCACGTCGACGCTTCCTCGGCTGGTGAACTTGACGGAGTTCGAGACCAAGTTGGCGAACACCTGGAGCAGCCGCTTCTCGTCGGCGAGGAGTTGCGAGGGCAGGTCCGGGTCGACGGTGTACGCGAGTTCGAGTCCCTTGCCCGTCGCCTCCGGCGAGACCTCTTCCAAGACGCGGATCACGATGTCGCTGAGGGACACGGGCTGCTCATCGAGGTCGATGCGGCCGGCCTCGATCTTGGAGAAATCCAGGATGTCGTCGATCAATCCCAGCAGGCGATCGCCGGAGCGCTGAATCGTCTCCACGTACTCTCGTTGGCGGCCGTCGAGGGCCGTCGTGCCCAGCAGCTCTGAGAACCCGATCACGGCGTTCATCGGCGTGCGGATCTCGTGACTCATCGAGGCCAAGAACGCACTCTTGGCCCGGTTCGCGACCTCCGCTTGGTCCCGGGCATTCGCGAGCGCCTCGACGCTCTCTTTCAACCGCTGCTCCGCCTCCACCATCTCTGAGATGTCCCGCCCCTCAGGAATAAGGAGCAAGACCTCGCCGGTCCGATCGTCGACCAAGGGCTTGAGCGAGAAGTCGACCGGGACGACCGAGCCGTCTCTTCCCGCGATCTCGACCGTGTACCGAACGAACTCGCCCTGCGCAGCCTTCTCGATCGCGGCCTTCAGTTCGTCGCGCGACTCCTCAGAGGCCCGCCACCACGGGCCGTCCCAGAACTTCGTCCCGACGAGCTCGTCGCGTCCGACGCTGGCGTAGCTCATCGCGGCGTCGTTGACCTCGATGAGCGTCCCGTCGGTCTTCAAGAGGCCTTGGAACTGGTACTGGGAGTTGAAGATGCCCTTGAACCGCCGCTCGGTCCCCTCGAGCCGGAGCTCACTGAGGTCGCGCTCGACGATCCCACTCACCCATCTCGCTGCGATTCGCACGACCTCGAGGTCGGACTCGCTGAACTCGTGGGGGTGGGGCTTCTCTCCCGAGAAACTGATCGTCCCGTACAACTCGCCATCGACCGTGACGGGCGCCCCGATGTAGCTGTCGAGCCCGCGCGCCTTGGACGACGGGTGGTCCCGGTAGTCCGAGCCCGAGACGTCGTGGATCGCGATCAGGTCGTCGTGCTCCAGCGTGATGCTGCAGTACGTCTCGCGGAACGACAAGACGTCGCCGGCCTCGAGGTCGACGTGGTCCGTCGCTGTGCACGCCACGACCTCGTAGTGGTCGTCCTCGGGTCGAACGCGGCCGAAGACTCCGATGTCCAAGCCGAGCAGCTCCCTGAGCGTCTCGAGGACGCCCGTCACTTGGTCGATGTCGTCGGCCGAGCGGACGGCGAGGGCGTCGGCGAGCACGCGCAGGCGCTGGACCTGGTCGTCGGTCTCCTTCCGTCGCCGCTCCCGCTCCAAGAGCCCTCCGGCCCACTGCGCTGCGAGCCGCACGAGGTCTCGGTCGCCCTCGGTGAACGGCCTCGAGGCCGGGCGAGTGGACGAGAAGCTGAGCGCGCCAAGCACCTCGCCGTCCACGACGACGGGCGCGCCCACGTAGGCCTCGAGGCCGACGGCGTGGTAGCAAGGGTGGCCGCGGTGCTCGCTCTCGGCCATGTGCTCGATGGAGACGACTTGCTTGGCCTCGAGGGTGATCGCGCAGTAGGTCTCGTTCAAGGGGAGCACGTCGCCCGGGTCGAGCGTGTCGCCCTCGACGGCGTAGCTCGCGAGGCACGTGTAGACGCCGCCGGTGCACTCGGCGAGGAGCCCGCCCCCGAGCCGGAGCATGTCCGCCATCTCACGAAGGACGGCCTCTGCCCTCTCCTCGAAGGGTCCCTCGATCGCCGTCGCGCGGAGGAGCCGCTGCAGTCGCTCGGCCTGCTCCTGTGCGCGGCTCTCCGCCGCGTTCCGCTCGGTCACGTCCAGGCTGATCCCGACGCCACCGATGATGCTGCCGTCGCTACCTCGAATGGGAGTCAGGACGGTGTCGAAGGTGCGGCCATCGAGGCTGACCGTCCACTGCGTCCGCACGCCCTCGGCGAGCGTCTTTTTGACGTGTTCCACGACGACGGGCAGGTCGGCGTAGACCTCGGCCATGTCCTCGCCCACGTTCCACCCCTGCCCGACGCCGAGCGTCTCGAGCGGCGCCCCGACGTGGAGCGTCATGCGTCGGTCCTTGTCGAAGGCCCAGATCGTCGCGTCGGCCTCGGTCGCGGCGTCGTAGAGCGCGTCGCTCTGAGCGCGGACGTCCGTGGCCCGGACGGTCTCGGTCAGGTCCTCCGTGAGCATGACGAGCCCGCCGACCTCGCCCTCGATGGCGTACCACGGGCGCACCTCGTACCGGAGCCACTGGACGGTTCCGTCGGGGCGCTCGAAGGGGTCGCCGTCGCTCTTGACGACGTCGCCCTCGAGGGCACGGCGGTGGTCGGCCTTCCATTCGGCGCCGATCTCAGGGAAGACGTCGTAGTGGCTCTTGCCGTGGAAATCGCCGCGGTCCTCGAGCCCGTAGTCCTCGACCCACCGCTCGCTGTAGGCGAGGTAGCGCAAGTCTCGGTCGAACAGGGCCATAGCTGACGGCGCCTGTTCGACGAAGGTCTGTAGTTGGTCCGTAGCGTTCATCGTTGAGAAGGACCACGGCCCCCGAGATCGACGAGCGCAGGAACAGGACTTCCGAAGCTGCCAAAGAGATACATGTGCGTTTTATATTCGCGTGCGTTTTAACATACGCTGTTCACGACCCCCGATTGCGTGCGGATCCCACGTCGTTCGCGAGCGCTTCACCAGGTGGTATGGGGTACAGAAGGACTTTGACGTCGTACATTCGGCGTACCGGCGGTCACCGCTGGTGTACGGGATGTGGCGCAGCCCGGTAGCGCGCCTCGTTCGGGACGAGGAGGTCGTGGGTTCAAATCCCGCCATCCCGACCCAACGCCCCTCCGGCCTAGTGCTGGAGGGGCGTTTCCATTTGGCGAGCCTCCGGCTCCTGACAGGAACTCACCCCGTCGTCCATTAAGTCCTCAGGAGGGGCTGATGCCGATGGGAGCCTGACGGTGCACGTGGTCCCGAGCCCGACGGCGCTTTCGACCTCGATGGAGCCGTCCATCGCGGCGACGAGCCGCTGGGTGATGGTCATGCCGAGGCCCGTCCCTTCGTGGCTCCGCGACCAGCCTGTCGAGGCCTGGCGAAACGGCTCGAAAAGGTCGACGAGGAACTCCGAGGTCATCCCGCGCCCAGTGTCGGACACGCGCACCTCGACGCAACCGCCGACCGAGCGAATGGAGAGGCCAACCCCCCCCTCGTCAGTGAACTTGATGGCGTTGGAGAGCAGGTTGGTCAGGACGCGACCGAACGCGTCGGAGTCGACGAGCGCGAAGGCGGTCTCGTCATCGACCTCGAGGTCGAGCGTGAGCCCCTGGCCCTCGGCATGAGGACGCAGCATGGCCACGACGTCCTCGGCCTCGAGGACGACGTCCGTCGGGGCGACATCGAGGTCGGATTGGTCGGACTCCATGCGTGCGAGATCGAGGACGGAATTGAGCGTGCCGAGCAGGCGCCTCCCCCCCGTCTCGATGGGGGTGACCAGGCTGACATCGGCCTCTGGGACCTCCTCGCTCAGCATCTGGGCGAACCCGATGATGGCCGTGAGGGGCGTCCGGATCTCGTGGCTCATGTTGGCCAGGAACTCGGATTGTGCCCGCGTCGCAGCCTCGGCCGCATCGCGAGCGGCCTCGAGGTCGGCCTCGCGCGCGACCTGCTCGGTCACGTCGGCGATCACGCCACGCGCCTCGAGCGGGCGCCCCTTGCCGTCGAGGACCAACTCGGAGACGGAGCGGATCCACCGGACCGACCCGTCGGTACGGACCGCACGGTAGCGGAAGTCGGACGTCTGCCCCGTGGCGAACAGGCGCTCACGCTCTGCGGAGCAGACCTCGAGGTCGGCTGGGTGGGTGAACTCGCTGAAACTCGGTGGCCCATCGCTCGACGACTCGACGCCCAGGATCCTGTACGTCCCGTCGGACCACGTCTCGCGGCCTGTCGGAACGTGGTACGTCCAGGCGCCCGTCATCGCGAGGTCCTCGGCCTTCGCCAGCGACCGACGGCTCTCGGCAAGCTCGGACGCTGTGTGAAGGCGGCCGTAGAAGGCGAGGAACACCACCGACGCGCCTCCGAGCGACGTGACGAGGAACACCACGGGGCTCAGGCTCACGTCCCCCGGATCCGCCATCGCAATCGCCACCACCGCGTACCCGGTCGCCGTGGCGAGCGAGGACAGCATGGGACCCGGGCGGTCCCACGCCAGGGAGTACACGAGAGCCGCAGCGAGAGCGACGAACAGGAAGCCCAGGGCATAGTTCGGATCGAGGTCGTTGACGACCAGCAGGGCGAAGAACCACACCATCGCCAGGTGCGTGATCACCACGAGGGCCGCGCGGGACCGCTCTCGCAGCGCGGGGCTCCGGTAGCTCGCCACGAGCAGGACCGCGGCCACTGCGACGACCGCGGCGCGCAGCCACGGGGGGTCGTAGAGGTGGGGCACCTCGAGGGCGTACACGACGCCGAACACAGGTGTACCCACGATCACCAGCACGAGAGAGATCCGCAGGGTCCTCGTCGCAGGCGTGTCCGGAGTCCCGACCTCGAAGTGCGGAGCGATCGAGCGAAACCAGCGTGAGAGAGAGCGAAACATCGTGACGAGGGGGTCGCCTCTTGTATCGAACTGCGGCTACGGGTATTAAGCCCTCCGCCTTAAGCCTTCCTCACAAATGTCTCGAATCGGAATGCCGGACGCCCGTCCTTGGCCGGGTGGCTCTCCGACGCCTCGAGGACGAACGGCCCGTCGTCCTCGATGAGGTGTCGGTACTCGGGGAAGTGGGTGTCGCCCTGGAAGTCGCCCTCGACGAAGGTCAGTTCGAGCCGGTCGGCCTGGACGGGGCTATCGCCCTCGAGGACGGAGCCGTACACGCCGGCCCCACCGCCGATGAACACGCGCTCGCGGTCGGCGAAGGCGTCGACCGCGTCCTCGAGGCTGCCGTAGACGTGGATGCCGGGGTGATCGACGGCGGACGGATGCCGCGTCAAGACGACGTTCTCGCGGTTGGGGAGCGGCCCACCGAATTGGTGGAGCAGGCTCTCAAACGTGCGACGGCCCATGACGAGCGGCCAGCCGGACGTGAGCGCCTTAAACCGCTTGAGGTCGGCGGGGATGTGCCAGGGGAGCTCCATTCCGTCCCCGATCAGCCGGTCACCGGGGCGGCCGGGCACGTCTGCGACGGCGGCGATGACGACGATCTCGGGCATGGGACGGGGGGGATGTAGGCGGCGACCTCGAGGTCGAGACGTCAACGGGAGGGGATCGGCCTCGAGGGCGGGACCTGCCTCTTGGCCTCGAGGCCGCGGCCGACGACCACGGTCACACCGCGACGGGGAAGCGGATGGCGGGCTGAGGGTCGTAGCCTTCGAGGACGACGTCGTCGAACGCGAGATCGTCGGGGTCTTTGGCGCGGCCGTCGGCGTGGCGCGCGATGGTCAGGCGTGGCGCTGGGGACGGTGTCCGGGCCAGTTGCTCGCGCAGGCCGTCGACGTGGTCGACGTAGATGTGGGCGTCGACGAGCGTGTGGGCGAACCGTCCGGGGCGGAGGCCGGCGGCCTCCGCCAAGACCTGGGTCAGGAGCGCGTAGCAGGCGAGGTTGAACGGGACGCCGAGCGCGAGGTCGGCCGAGCGCTGGGTCAAGTGACAGTTCAAGAGGTCCGGGCCGTCACTCGAGGGCGAGACCTGGAAGCAAAACGTGTAGTGGCACGGCGGCAGGCGGCTTACGGCAGCGTTCGCCGGATGCCAGGCGCTGACGACGAGCCGCCGGCTCATCGGGTTGGTGCGCAGCGTGTCCAAGACGTAGCCGATCTGGTCGAACGAGAGCGACCCGTCGGCCTCGCGGCGGACGTTTGGATGGTCGGCGCCGGCCCAGACCTCGTCGCCGAGCGCGACGCCGGAAGCTGGAATCGGAAAGCGGCGCCAGAAGCGGCCGTACGCCGTTTGGAGGCGGCCGTCGTCGTCGGCCCAGGCGTCCCAGATCTTGGTGTGCTCGCGGAGCTCCCGGATGTGGTCCTCGCCCGAGAGGTACCACAGCACCTCGCGCAGCATCGAGTTGACGTAGACCTTCTTGGTCGTCAGCAAGGGGTACCCCTCGGCCAGGTCCACGCTGTAGTGCTCGGCGAACGAGGCGATGGTGTCCGTTCCCGTCCGGTTCGTCTTGCGGACGCCGCCCTCGAGGACGCGCCGGACGACCTCGAGGTAGGCCTCTTCGGCGGCGGTGGTGGTGGGCTTTGCGACGACGGGCATGGCTTCGGTCTCCGGGGGACCCTAAGGTCCCGTCCGATCTCGTCAGGCGCAACCGGATTCGCGACCTCGAGGTCGGCAACCTCGACGCGGCACAGCGGTAGGGACGGGGCCACACATCGAGCTCCATGGATCCCGGTCTCCACGTCAAGCAAGCCATCAACCACCTCAACAAGGTCCTGGCCTACTACCCGTACGTCGCCGAAGGTGGCGAGGCGACGGTCGCGCTCACGCCCGAAGACTGGGGCGTCGTGGCGGACGCGTTTTTCCACATGGACACGCCGCGCGAGGTCTTCCCGGACGCGATCACGGAGTACAAGATGAGCGGCGACGGATCCGAGATCCAGGTCACGACGGCTGACGGGACGCTCGTCCACATCCAGGCGGGATAGCGACCTCGAGGGCGATCAGCGGAGGAGGACCGCGACGGCCTGTTCTCGCCTTTTGGCTTCGGCGTACAGACGCCGGGCGACCTCGAAGCCGCTCTGAAGCGACGCGCGGTCGGCGTCTTGGAGAGGGCGCCCTCCGTAGGCATACGACTGGGCGGCCTCGAGGGCGCGAGCGTGGACGTCGAGCAAGCGATCGATCGACACGTTCTCGAGGGCGGACACGATCTCGGGCACCTCGGTGGCCGTGTTGTGCCGGGGTGGACGGTCGAACATGGTGAACCCGTTCTCGTCCAGCGCCTCTAAAAAGGATTCAGAGACCGCGTGTGCACCCCACACCGCGGCGGAGGAGAGCGTCGTCGGGCCGAAGTCGTCTGAGCTGCTGCCGGCCCGAAGGGCGGGGTCGAGGAGGAAGCGGAGGGCGTCCCACGTCTTGTGTAACGCGGCGGTGCCGAGAGCCTCTGTGCTCACGCGGCCGTGCTCCTCGCTCCAGAGCCCTTCGATCTCGACCTCGAGGTCGTACCAGGCGTGCGGATCGTCGACGATGTGGGAGAGCCGGTCTGCTGGAACCCGAACCAGGGTTAGGTAAAGACCCACACCTAGTTCGACATCGCGACCAGGTGGAACTCGGGGATCCGAGCTCGGAACCGGGAGCCGTCCTCGCGCTGCATGAGGTAGGTCCCGGTCATCGTCCCCTCGAACGTCGTCAACACGGAGAAGGACTGGTACTCATGCGCGCCGTCCGGCGGGATCACCGGCTGCGCGCCGACCACGCCGTCGCCCTCGACCTCTTCGACACGACCTGTCGCGTCCTTGATGGTCCAGTGCCGGCGCAAGAGTTGGACTTCGCCAACCCCGTGGTTCTCGATGCGAACGAAATACGCGAACACAAACCGGCCGCCGACGGCGTCCGACTTGTCGTCGAGATAGGCCGGGCGGACCGTGATGCGGACGGCCTCAGTGGTGGCGTCGTAGGTGACCATAGCGAGTGGTGGGCGCGTCCTCGAGGACGACGAAAGCGGGTGGGGCCTCGAGGACGGACTACTGCCGCACTTCCTGGCCGCGGGCGTACTCGACGGCCCCGACGAGGGCACGGACGCGGGGCTCGCAGACCGGCGCCTGCCACCGCCGCTCCTCCTTGAGTCCGCTCCCGACCAGGAAGCCGTCGGCGGCGTCGACGTAGTCGAGCAGGTTGGAGCTGTCGAGGCCGCCGCCGCAGAACATGGGGAGCGTCGCTTCGCGGCACGCGGCCTCGACGACACCCTCGATGGGCTCGTGCCCGACCGCCGGCCCCAAGATGATGAGCGCGTCGGGCCGGGCCGCTTCGGTCGCCGCGATCAAGCTCGGCACGTCCTCGACGGAGGTCGGGCGGACGTCGGCCAAGACCGGGACCGGCGAGGCCCCGAGGGATTCGCGGTAGCGGTGAAAGC
>NZ_JBARYR010000702.1:0-1607 GCF_049648075.1 Rubrivirga sp.
GTCGGTTCGCGGTCCCGCCTCCGCGGGAATGACGACACGGAGACTGAGAGTTCGGGTGGAGGAGCCGTGTCCTCGAGGCCGCTTTCGAAGCCCCGAGCGTTTCGCTCTCGAGGACGAGCCGTTAGACCTCGAGGCCGAGGCGGTCTACACTGCGAACCACCGCTGACCCCGTGTCCGACTTTCGCCCCGGCATCGAACTCCACGAGCCCGACGAGCCCGAGGTCCAGTACGGCTACGTCTCGATCAAGGACCGCCCCGAGGCCGACCGTCCTCGGGAAAAGCTGCTCGCCCGAGGCCCGGCGACACTGAGCGACGCCGAACTGGTCGGGCTGGTGTTCGGGAGCGGGACGCGCGTCGGCGGACGGAGCGTGTCGGCCGTCGAACTCGGGCAGGCCCTCCTCAAGGCGTACGGGTCGCTCGCGAAGCTGGCGCGGCGAGACGCGAACCAGGTCGCCAAGTCCACGAAAGGCGTCGGTCCCGCCAAGGCGGCGCAGCTCGCGGCCGTGTTCGAGATCGGGCGCCGCGTCGAGGCCGCGCCTCCAGAGGACCGCGTCCAGATCCGGTCGCCCGCCGACGTCGCCGCCGCGTACGGGCCGAGACTGCGCGATTTGCCACGTGAGGTGTTCGTCGTACTCCACCTCAACACGGCCAACATCGTCACCGCCGAGTACACCCTGACGACCGGCGGCTTGGCGGCCTCGATCGTGGAGCCCCGGCAGGTGTTCGAGCGCGCCATCCTGGAGCACGCCGCGTCGGTCGTGTGCCTACACAACCACCCGTCCGGCAACCCCGAGCCGAGCCGCGAGGACGTCGCGGTCACGAAGCAGCTGTGCGACGCCGGCAAGGTGCTCGGCATTCCCGTCCACGACCACATCATCATCGCCGGACGCGGGTTCACGTCGCTCGCCGAGCGGGGTCTGATGGGGTAGGAGGGCAAGGGGCATGAGGGATGGGGGGGCGTCCTCGAGGCCGAAGCCGGCCCCCCGTTCCCGCCGCTACTGCCCGATGGGCGAGCCCGGCGGGACCGTGAGCGGGCTCGGCCCCTCGACCTGGCCGGCGTCGCGGTCGAGGAACCGCTCGATGCGACGCGAGAGCCAGCGGTTGTACAAGTCGTCCTCGGTCAGCTCCTCGAGGTCGGACGGTGGCTCGTCGTAGACCAGGAGCGCGTCGGCGACGGCCTCGAGGACGCCCTCGGTCTGGGACAGCACGGCCGGCGCGGCGTCGGCGTGGGAGCCGAGGTCGATCAGCGCGCCGATCAGCGTCGACAGCGTCGAGCGTCGGATCGCGTCGTGGTAGGCCGTCTCGGTCTCTTGGTTCTGGACGCGGTCGAACGCCTCCAAGACGACGTCGGCGAAGCCGGGGAACGACGCGTCGCGGTCGTGTTGGTAGACCAGTCGTGTGGCGCGCGTCGGCTCGAACAGGACGCTGAACACCATCTCGGCCGCGGTCTCGGCCGGGGCGATCGGGTCGAAGGTGAGCCCGGTCCGGCCGTCGAACAACTCGCGCGAGGTGTAGTAGCCCGGCGGTCGCGGCGGGACGACCTCGAGGACGGATGCCGGCAGGGCGAGGGCGTCGGGCTCGACGGCGTCCAACAACGCGTCGAGGGC
>NZ_JBARYR010000703.1:0-3952 GCF_049648075.1 Rubrivirga sp.
GCCTCGGACCGCGAGCCGGTCGCCCGGTGCGACCTCGAGGTCGATCCCACGCCAGAGCCACCGGGCCTCGACGCGGCGGCCGGCGTTGCGGAGGGCGAGGAGGGGGGCGGACCGGCTCATGTCGAGGGCGGACCGCGACGGTGCGACGCGGGTTTCCGCCCTCGAGGTCGGATCTCGCCTCCCTCGTCCGCCCTTGAGGCCGTATGCGAAGAAAAGCGCTTCCAGCCGCCCTCGAGGTCGGATCTCGGACTGTGCCCTTGCCGAGGGGGCATCGCGTCGCTACTCTCGGGCATGCCCGCCGCTCTCTCCTTCGCGTTCGTCTATTCCTTTACGGGGTACGGCTATGCGCGTCCGGCGGGCCGCAGGCGATAGAGGGTTTCAGCCCTCCCGACTCCTGACGCAGCCCGCCCACCCGGCGGGCTTTTTTCGTTTCTGACACTTGTAGGCCTCGATGTCCGATCTCTCCTCCCTCCGCGACGACCTCGACGCCGTCGACCGCCGCCTGGTCGCCGCGCTCGCCGAGCGCCAGCAGCTCGTCGCGGATGTCGCCGCCGTCAAGGCCGCCGACGACGCCCTCCCGATCCACGACGCGGACCGCGAGCAGTCGCTGTTATCCCGTGTCCACGCGCTCGCCGAGGACGCGGGCGTCGACGGCTACTTCGCGAGCCAGCTCTACCGCCAGATCCTCCGCCACTCGGTCCGCTTCCAGGCCGTCCGGCAGCGCGTCGGGACGGACGGCGTGACCATCGCCTACCAAGGCGTGGCCGGCTGCTACAGCCACTCGGCCGCGCGCCACCACTTCGCCGCCGTCGCCGACGTCGACTACCTCGGGACCACGACGTTCGGAGGCACGATTGAGGCCCTCAAGTCTGGCAAGGCGCAGCGGGCGCTCCTGCCGGTCGAGAACACGACGGCCGGCCCGATCTCCGGCGTCTACGATCTCTTGGTCGAGCCCGGCCTGCACATCGTGGGTGAGGAGGTCCTCAAGGTCGAGCACTGCCTGCTCGGCCTCGAGGGCGCCACGGTCGCGGGCCTCCAGCGCGTCGGGACGCACCCGCAGGCGATTCGGCAGTGCAGCCTGTTTCTGGACGGGTTGGGCGCCAAGGTCATCTCCGAGGTCGACACGGCCGGTGCCGCTCGGGACGTGGCCGAAGCCGGCGACCCGACGCGGGCGGCCATCGCAGGCGAGGACGCCGCCGAGCTCTACGGGTTGACCATTCTGAAGCGGCACGTCGCCAACCGGAAGGACAACTTCACGCGCTTCCTGATCGTCTCCACCGAGGCCCTCGAGCACGACCAGCGGCTTCCGCACAAGACGTCCCTGGTGCTCTCGACCGCCCACGAGACAGGTGCCCTGGCGTCGCTGCTGCAGACGTTCGCCGAGGCCGAGGTCAACCTGACCAAGCTCGAGAGCCGCCCGTCTCTCACGACCCCGTTCGAGAGCCTGTTCTACCTCGACCTCGAGGGCGGCCTCCACGAGTCCGAGGTCGCCGACGCCATCGAGGCCGCGCGCGCCCACACGCGCTCGCTCCGCGTGCTCGGGTCGTACCCCGTCTTCCGTGCGGAGACGCCACGCGCGACGCTCGCCAGCAGCGGCGGCGACGGAGCCGTCCGCTCCAAGCCGACCGCTCCGCCCAGCGTCAAGGCCAGCCGCCGCAAGCTCGGCGACCGTCGCCAAGGCCAGGCCGACACCGTCGTCGAGATCGCGGGGGTCCGCATCGGGGGGGACGAGCCTCCGGTCTTGATCGCTGGCCCGTGCTCGGTCGAGAGCCGCGACCAGATCTTCGAGTCGGCCCGCGCTGTACGGGAGGCGGGCGGAATGATGCTCCGTGGTGGCTGCTTCAAGCCTCGGACATTGCCCTACGATTTTCAGGGCCTCGGCTTCGAGGGCCTGACGATGATGCACGAGGCCGGCGCGGCCAACGGCCTGCCGATCGTGACCGAGGTGGTGCACCCGCGCGACGTCGAGGGCATCGCGCGAGAGGCCGACGTGCTGCAGATCGGGGCGCGCAACATGCAGAACTTCGAGTTGCTCAAGGAGGTCGGGCGGAGCCACGCGGCGGTGTTACTCAAGCGCGGAATGTCGTCGAGCATCGACGAATGGCTCGCAGCGGCCGAGTACGTGCTCGCCGGCGGCAACGAGCGCGTAATCCTGTGCGAGCGCGGCATCCGCACGTTCGAGACGGCGACGCGCAACACGCTCGACCTGTCGTCAGTGGTGGTCGCGCGCGAGCGGACGCACCTGCCGGTGATCGTGGATCCGAGTCACGCAGCCGGTCTTCGGCGCTGGGTGCCGGCCCTCGCCAAGGCGGCCATCGCGGCCGGCGCGCACGGCCTGATCGTGGAGGCACACCCGGACCCGGACAACGCCCTCTCAGACGGCCCGCAGTCGCTGACGTTCGACGCGTTGGCGGAGTTGGCCCGCGACTTGGGCGTCGCGCCGGTGCCGGCGTAGCGGGGCAAGGGGCAGGAGGATTCGTCCTCGAGGTCGAGCAAGCCACCGGCGTGCCCCGTGTGCTGACACGGTCGCGGCCCGTCCCCGAGGCCGCGGACGGCGACGGAATCGACACGGAGTGCACGATCCGCGGAAGGGACGTCGGCGTACGGGGCGCCCCACGTCTTCCGACCTCGAAGTCACGCCCCTCTGTCCATGCTCCTCACGCCCCTCGCCCTCGGCCCGCTCCTGTTGCCCAACCGCGTCTGGATGGCCCCGCTCACCCGGAGCCGCCACCGCGACACGATCCCCTACGCCCTCGCGCCGACCTACTACGCGCAGCGCGCCGGCGCCGGGCTGATCGTGGGCGAGGCGACGCAGGTGACGCCCCGGGGACAAGGATACCCCGACACGCCCGGCATCCACTCGGACGAGCAGGTCGAGGCGTGGAAGCGTGTGACGAGGGCCGTTCACGCCCAAGGCGGGCGCATCGTGTGCCAGCTATGGCACGTCGGCCGCGTGTCGCACTCGGCGTATCATGACGGCGAGCTTCCGTTCGCACCGTCGGCGATTGCGGCGTCGGGTCAGCACATGTTGCCGGACTTCTCGATGGCCGACTTCGAGACGCCGCACGCGATGACCGAGGACGAGATCGAGGAGACGATCCAGCACTTCGCGCGCGGTGCCGAGCGTGCCCTCGAGGCCGGGTTCGACGGCGTCGAGGTCCACGCGGCGAACGGCTACTTGTTGGAGCAATTCATGTCGAGCGGGACCAACCAGCGGGCCGACCGCTACGGCGGTTCCGTCGAGAACCGCATCCGGTTGTTCGACCGAGTCCTCGAGGCCGTCGTCGCGGTCTGCCCGCCGGAGCGGACCGGCGTTCGGTTCTCGTTCGGCCAGGGCGCCAACGGCGTCACCGACGCCAATCCCGCCGAAACGTGGGCGCTCGCGAGCCAGCGTGCCGCCGCGCACGGACTCGTCTACGTCCACGGCATCGTGCCCAACGACCAGACCGGCGGCGACGCCGACTTCGACGCCCTCGAGGTCGTGAACGCGAACTACGACGGCGTGGTCGTCGCCAACGGCGGCATCGACCGCGAGCAGGCCGAAGCGCTCTTGGGGGACGGACGCGCCGATGCGGTCGCCTTCGGACGGGACTTCCTCGCCAACCCCGACCTGGTGACGCGCTTCGAAGCGCAGCAAGCCGGCCTCGACGTGCCGCTCAACGAGCCGGACAAGAGCACGTTCTACGGCGGCGGGCCGGAGGGCTACACCGACTATCCGCTCTGGGACGGCACCGGCGTCGAGGTCGAATAACCCGCGATCTCGAAGGCGCACGCCGGACCTTCGCGTCCGGCTCGGCCGTTCCGTTCGCTCTCCGCAAATTCCACCATGTCCGCTGCGTCGCCCTCGAGGTCGCACCTCGCCCACATCAGCCGCGTCGAGATGGGGGCCACGCGCGGCTGGCAGGTCCGGATGCAGCGCGACGGCGAAAAGCACCGGCGGATCTTCCAGGAC
>NZ_JBARYR010000704.1:0-6170 GCF_049648075.1 Rubrivirga sp.
GGCTCCCGCAGCAGAGCGGGTCCACGACCGGCATCGCGACCGACTCGACGGCCCGCGCCGCGAGCCCCCGCGCCTACCCGCTCGGCGGCGCGACCTCGATGCGGATCGACTACGGCTGGAACGACGGCGAGTCCGATTACCTGATCCGCCAGTACCTCGCCGGTGGCGCACCGCGCGACGTCGTCTTCGACGACCAGCAGACGCTGCGCGCCCGCGTGTTCGGCGACGGGACCGGCGTCCTGCTCCGGTTCGCCATCGACGACGGGTTCGGCGGCGGCCACGAGGTGAGCCCCTGGACGACGGTCGACTGGTACGGCTGGCGGACCGTGACGTGGGACCTGGACGCCGACGGGTTCGGCACGTGGATCGGCAACGGCGCGTGGGACGCCCCGAGCCAACTCCGCTTTGACTCGTTCCAACTCGGCTACGACGGCAGCTCGACCCTCTTCGGCGAGGTCTACGCCGACGACCTCGAGTTGCTCGCTCCTCGCGCTGTTGCCAACGACGGCGCCCTCGAGGACGGACGCGGTCTGCGTCTCGCTCGCGTCTCTCCGAACCCCGCCCAGACGGCGGCCGCCCTCGAGGTCGTGCTCCCCGAGCCCGCGGTCGTGACGGCCGAAGTGTTCAACGCCGTCGGCCAGCGCGTCGCGGTCTTGGCGAGGGGCGAAGCGCGCGCAGCCGGCGAGCACCGGCTCGACTGGTCGGTCAGTGACCTCGCGTCGGGCGTCTACGTCGTCCGCGTGACGGCCGGCGCCGAGCAGGCCACCTCTACGTTCGTCGTCGCGCGATAGCGGCGTCCTCGAGGTCGCTCTGGCGAGAGATCCACGACGACCTCGAGGGCGGGCGCAACGCTCAACCCTCGAGGTCGATTCGGTCTACCGAACCACTGATACCGTCCGCGTCGCCCGGACTCCGTCGGCCTCGAGGACGACGAGGTACGTCCCGGCCGTCGTTGGCTGCCACACGACGCGGTGCGAGCCAGCCGTCCGAGGGCCGTCCTCGAGGGCGGCGACCTCACGGCCCAGCACATCGAACACGCGCAGCGTTACGGCCGACGCGTCCTCGAGGACGAACGGGATCGTCACCGGCCCGGTCGCGGGGTTCGGACGCGGCGCTTCGAGGGCAGCGACCATCGTCGAGGTCGGGTCGGTCGCGACGGCGCCCGGCAGGACAGCGGCCTCACTCGGTGCGCTCTCGATCGAGTTCGCGCTGACGGACGTGACGACGTAGGCGTAGGAGCGCCCGTCGACGCGGAGGTCTGTCGCCTGCGTTTCGCCGGTCACGGCGATCAGGTTGTCCGACGTGTCGAGGGCGTCCTCGAGGTTGGCGCCGGCCTCGACGCGGTAGACGGCGTAGAAGCGGGCGTCGGCGTCACCGTCCGTGGGTGCGGTCCACTCGAGGTCTACGGTTCCCGGTGGGCCGTCAGGCGATGAGGCGGCCGTGAGGGTCTGGGGCACACCTGGGACATCCTGGCTGCGCCACGCCATCGGTGTTGGAAGCGCAGGCGTGCGGTACACGCCGTTCGCGAGTGAGTCCGGGAGCCCGCGGCCGCCGATGATGACGGACTGCCGGGCGCGGAAGAGAATCGAGCCCTGGTTGCCGTCGTAGGTGCGCGTCAGGCGAATCTGAAGCGGGATCTCGCCGGCTGAGTAGCCGGGTTGTCCGATTCGGTACGCGGCCAAGCCCGGGTAGACGTGGCGCTCGTTCCGCTGCTCGCCCCACCACGTCGCCAGCGTCGAGAACCGCTGGTTGTTGAACGACCCGTTCACGACGCCCGCCGACGACCAGTAGAGCTGGGGCGCGAGGTAGTCGATGGTCTGGGCGTCGAGCCACGCCGTCGCATCGGCGTAGACGACGTCGAACGCATCCAAGCCGCGGATCCCCGTCGGCGTCCCGTTCTTCCAGATTCCGAACGGGCTGACCCCGTGGACCACCTCGGGCTTGATGGCCCGGATGCTGTCTTCGACCTGGGCGACCATCAGGTTGATGTTGTCGCGCCGCCAGTCGCCGATCGACGAGAATCCTCGGGCGTTGGCCGCGAAGGTCTCGGTGTCCTCGTCGTCGATCCCTGAGAAGTTGCTCCCCTCGGGATACGGATAGAAATAGTCGTCGTAGTGGATCCCGTCCACGTCGTACCGGCGGACGATGTCGGCGACGATGGCCGAGACGCGGTCCCTCGAGGCTTGAAGGCCCGGATCGAAGATGACGATGTCTGTCCCATCGAAGGAGAGCAGGAGATCGGGGTCGGCGTTCGTGACGTGCGAGGGCGCCTTCGTATAGTTCGAGCCCCGATCGGCTCGGTAGGGGTTGATCCAGGCGTGGAGCTCCATGCCTCGGGCATGCGACTCCTCGATGGCGAACGCGAGCGGGTCGTAAAAAGGCTCTGGCGCCCGGCCCTGCTCACCCGTCAGCCAGTAGGACCACGGCTCGATCGCCGATTCGTATAAGGCGTCGCCCTCGGAGCGGACCTGGAAGATGACCGCGTTGACGCCGGCGTCCTCGAGGCCGTCGAGGATCTCGATGAGCTGGCTTTTCTGCCGGTCCGACGTGCATGTCACGCTCGTCTGTTGACACGACGGCCAATCGAGGTTGGCGACGGTCGCGATCCAGGCCCCCCGGAACTCGTACTTCGGCGAGGACTGTGCGAACGCCGGGAGGGAGAGGGCGACCGCGGCGATTAGAATAGAGAGGCGCATCGTGGGGTGGGTAGAAAGCAAAGGAGGGCGCTGAGCGCGAGGCCCAGCGCCCTCCAAGGGCACCGGCGGCTAGGCCGCCGGGCGAAGCCGATTCCGCGTTAGCGGATGACCATCATGCGGCGGCTGGAGATCTCGCCCTCGATGTCGAGGGTGTAGACGTAGACGCCAGCGGCGAGCGGTCCGGCGTCGAACGACACCGAGTGCGGGCCGGCGGCCATCTGTCCGTCAGCCAGCGTCGCGACTTCACGTCCGGTCGCATCGTACACGCGGAGCGTCACGCTCGAGGCGCGTTCGAGGTCGAACTCGATCTGCGTCGTGCCCGCGAACGGGTTCGGGCGGTTCTGCTCGAGAGCACCGGCGAACGTGCCGATCTCCTCGCTTGACGTGTTTCCACCGTCACCGCGAGTGAAACGCTGGACAGCGCCGGCTGCAGAGAACAGCACGACATATGCTGTGTCACCATCGGGGCTAAACGCAAGCCCTCGAGGACGGCCGGCGCCTGGCTCACTGTACTTGAGGCTGTCGACAGGGGTTGGCGTGAGAACGGGGTTGCCGTCCGCGTCGAACAGGTCGTCGAAGTTGTAAGCGTACCACGTCGTCTCTGAGAAGTTGGTCTCGAGAAGCGTGCTGTCCGCAGGGTTGATGTACTGGTTCGGGAGGTTCAACGGGTTGCCAGCACTGAACCAGTAGCGTCCGGTGGATGGGTTAATAGCTGTTGACTCGACACGGAGGCCAGCGAGTGTGACTCCAATGGAGTCGAACTCGCTGAACTCGTCGGGACGCTGGTACACAATCGTGAACGGGTTTTCAAAAGCCGTGTCAAAGAGAGTGTTGCCGTCAGGGCTCACCAACGTCGTACGTGAGAAGTTGCTCGCCTCGGCAACTGCGTTGGCGATGAAGTTCAAGTTCGAGTCGTACTGGCGAATGGCGGCGCCAGCAGCGGGACACACAGGAGCTGTGTACACGTTGCCGTTGTCGTCAAGAGAGACTTGGGTCAGCGCACAGTATTCTGTTGTCGGAATGAATGCACGTGCGATACCCTCGCCAGTGTCCGAGTTAAGCTTGTATAGGTATTGGTCTTGCGAGACGTAGATGTTGCCATCAGGTCCAGCGCGTAGACCACGACCACTCCGCGTCGACGAGGTGAACCACTCACGCTCACCACTCGCGTTGATGAGGAGTTCCCCACCGAGAGTGTCGCGGGGTGTCACGCCGTCCTCAAACTCGATGAACTTGACGGGCGAGAAAGACGCCTCAGTCCCGTCGGGGTTGAAGACGTGGAGCACGCGGACTGGCTGGAACGTATCGTTGAGCCCGGCGACTTGTACGCTATCGGTGGGACCGAAGGGCTGGAGCCAGACCTTGCCGTCGCCGTCGACAGCGACGCCTTGCATACCGTTGCCGTCGGTCTCGAGGGTATCGGAGGGGAAGACGGTGTCGAAGTTCCACTGCGCCGATGCCGTCATCGGGAAGGCAGCGGCGAAAAGCAGGAGTAGCAGTTTCCTCATTGGAAAAGCGGGGTGGGGTGGTTAGGAGAGTCCACGACCTCGAGGTCGCAGGCGTTCGGGTTCGTTATGGAACCGTGAAGCAAGAGGATTGATCCGCCGGAGCGATTAGGACCCGTCGCGCCGGGTCTCGATGCGGAAGACGTTGGCTCGCTCGGAGCTAGTCGCGGCGGTGACCATGTAGAGCTGGCTCCCCGCGCCATAGGCGAGGCTCTGGACGGGGCCGTTCAAGACGCCGGGGTACAGGGGCTCGACGGCTCCGCCCGAGACGGTGACGACGGGGTCCTCCTCGCGGCTCAGTCCCACGTAGAGCGTCCCGTCGGCGGCAACCTCGAGGGCGGAGCCGGCTGCCGGAAGCGTAGCGATTGGGGTCGGTGCGCCGAGTGATCCGTCGCCCTCAATGGTAATGGCATAGACTTGGGCGGGCGCCTCGCCGCTAACCGCGTAGAGCGTCGAGGTGTTCGACACGAGAGCCTCCACGGAAGAGGGGAACACCGTTTCGGAGCTCGACCCGTCGGGCGCGATGCGATAGATCACGTCTGAGTTCCCACCCGCGTACACCGAGCCGTCCGGCCCCCCGGCGATCGAGAACAGGGAGACGGAAGCAGGTTGGAAGGCGGCGAGCACGCCTTGGCGCCCGCCCTCGGGCAACTCGAACACGGCGCGAAGGCGCCGGACCCCGAAGAGCCGGCCGTCAACACGGGCGAGAGCGGCCCATGGGAAGCCCGAGTCGAAGTAGGGCGACCGCGTCCCGTCCGGGGCGATGGCCGTGATCCCGACGGCGCTCCCTTCGTTCTCGAGTGAGAGGTAGAGCGTCCCGTCGTCGTCGGCTGCGATACCGAACGGGACCTCCGTCCGCGCAAGCTCCCCGTACGGAACGATCGCGGCGGTGAGGGGGAAGTCGATGGAGTTGCTAAAGTCCTGGGCGCCGATGACGGCCACGCGGAAGCGGAGCGCGGGGTTCGGCAGGTTCGGGACGCGGACGCGGAGCTGCGTCGGAGACGCTTCGAGGACGACACCGGACGCCGTGCTGCCCTGCTGGTCGTCGAACACGACCGTGTTGTCCGACGGAGTCGCGGAGAAGTTGGTGCCCTCGATGGTGATCACGTCGACCCCCGCGAGGACGACGCCGGTCGGGGAGACGCTCGAGACGACCGGCGCCGGGTTGGTCTGTGCGTCGGGGTCGAACAGGCTCTCGCCCTCGCCGAAGTCGCAGGCGGGGAGAGTGACGAGGAGCAGGGCGACCGCGGTGAGGGCGGTCCCGAGGCGGGCGAGACGGAGCATGGGCAGGGGCCGGGAGGCCTCGAGGTCGGAAAGGCTCGTCGAGGGCGGTCTTAGAGGTCGAAGCGGACGGCGACGCGGTGGACCGCGTCGAACTCGCTCATGGCGCTGTACGAGTAGTCCGCGCCGAACCCGACGCCGCCCAAGCTCTGGCGGATGCCGGCGCCCAGGCTCACGCTCTGGACATCGGAGGGGAAGACGTAGCCGGCGCGGAGGGACAGCGTGTTCGCGAACGTGTACTCGCCGCCGGCCTCGATCTGGCTCGCGAAGTCGTACGGGTCTTCGGCGTCCACGGCCAGAACCAACCGGTGGAGCGACGGGTCAAGGCCGGTCAGGCCACCCGTGTCAAGGGCCGCTCCGATCTGGAGCGTCAGGGGAAGCTGAAAGCTCTCGCCCTCGCCGAAGGCCGCCTCCTGGGAGAAGTTGCGAGCGCTGACAGCGAACGCGAGACCTGGGAAGGGCGTGTCGTACATGACGCCGAAGTCGAAGGCCAGGACGTTCTCGGAGATGTCCTCGCGCAAGACGCCCCCTTCTTCGGTCGCAGACGACGCAACGGCCCCAATGTCCTGGGTCACGTACTTCGCCTGCCCGCCGACTGAGAACCGGTCCGTCACGGTTCGGGCGTAGCCCAAGCCGATCGCGAACGCGGTCGGGGAGAACGTTCCCAAGTCACGGAAGCCGGCTTCGG
>NZ_JBARYR010000705.1:0-12158 GCF_049648075.1 Rubrivirga sp.
GCCAGTTCGTCGCGTTCACGCTGAGCGACGACCTCGAGGCCGAGCGCACGCTCATGGTGGACTACGTGACCGACAGCGGCGCGGCCGAAGAGATCAGCGCGCGGCCCAAGATCGGCGGCGTACGCACCGGCGCGGACCTGTTCGTCCAAGACCTCGAGGCCGACACCACGGTCCAGATCGACCTCGGCGTCCTGCCCGACGTCTATCAGCGTCCTTCGACCTCGAGGCCGGACTCGTCGCGCTTGCTGCTGCCGACCCTGCGCTGGGCGCCGAGCGGACGTGTCGCCGTCTTGGACGTGCGGACGGTCGACAACGAAGACCGGTGGATCGCCCGACTCGACCTCATTACAGGCGCCCTCGAGGTCGTGGACCATCAGCGCGACGCGGCGTGGATCGCAGGACCGGGGATCTCGTGGGCCGGCGGCGTCAGCCGGGGCGGGTTCTTGCCCGACGGCCGCTACGTGTTCCAGTCCGAGCGGACGGGCTGGAGTCATCTCTACGCGGCCAACCTCGACAACGGAACGGTCGAGGCGCTGACCGAGGGCGCGTTCGAGGTCACCGACGCCACGCTCTCCGCCGATGGCTCGTTCTGGATCCTGCAAACGTCCGAGGGCGATCTGGGCCAGCGGCACCTGTGGCGGATGCCGAACACGCCCGGCGGCTGGGACCGTCGCCAGAAGCTGACCGAGGGCGTCGGACGCTGGGACGGCGCGTTGTCGCCCGACGGCCGGCGCCTGGCGATGCTCTACTCCGCTGCCAACCGCCCGCCCGAGGTCTACGTCGCCGACCTGGACGACCTCGAGGCCGAGCAGGTCACGTCCTCGACGACGGAGGCGTGGAACGCGTACCCGTGGCGCGACGCCGAGATCATCGAGGTCCCCGCCAGCGACGGCGTGATGGTACCCGCCCGGATCTACCGCCCCGACGAGCCGAACGGCGCCGCCGTCCTGTTCGTCCATGGCGCCGGCTACCTCCAAAACGCGCACCGCTGGTGGAGCAGCTACTTCCGCGAGTACCAGTTCCACAACCTGCTCGCCGACGCCGGCTACACCGTCCTCGACGTCGACTACCGCGCCTCGGCCGGCTACGGGCGCGACTGGCGGACGGCCATCGCCGGCCACATGGGCGGCCGCGACCTGCAGGACTACGTCGACGCGAGCCGCTACCTCGAGGACGAGTTCGACATCGACCCGGAGCGCGTTTCGATCTACGGCGGCTCCTACGGCGGCTTCATCACGCTGATGGCGCTGTTCACCGAGCCCGAGCACTTCGGCTCCGGCGCCGCCTTGCGCAGCGTGACCGACTGGGCGCACTACAACGACGGCTACACGCGCAACATTCTGGGCACGCCCGTCGAGGATCCTGAAGCGTTCGAGCGCTCGTCGCCCATCGAGTTCGCCGCCGGCTTGCAAGATCCCTTGTTGATGACGCACGGGCTCGTCGACGACAACGTCCAGCCCCAAGACATCTTCCGGCTGTCGCAGAAGCTGATCGAGCTCGGCAAGCGCGACTGGGAGCTGGCCCTGGCGCCCGTCGAGCCCCACGGCTACCGCGAGCCGACGTCGTGGGCCGACAAGCTCCACCGGATCCTGGACCTGATCGAGCACACCGTCGGCCCCGACCGCGACGACGACACGGAGGGCTGACCTCGAGGGCGGCTGACCTGCGCAGAGGCGTTCTCTCGTAGGAGAAGGGAGACGCCTCTGACGCCGTGCCCGCTCCTCTCGATTCGTCTCTCTCGCTCTGGGCGCGTCTCCGGGTTCGTGTCGCGAACGTGCTCGGCCGGGCTACCGAGACGCCGCTTGCCGAGACCGCGCCCAACGAGAGCCGTCAGGCCAACGCGCCTGACCCCGAGGCCGTCTTCAGCGAGCGACAGGCCGCGGATCCGTACCGACCGTGGACGTTCCGCGACGATTGGAAAAGCGGTCGGCTGGTCGGCGTGAGCGAGGCGCATCCGGCTCCCGTCGTCGTCCTCGAGGTCATCGCCCAAATGGGAACGCGTCTGGCGGGCCGCGTCGAGACCGCCCTCAAGACCGTCCCGGCGTCGGGCCTCGACACCGCCCTCGAGTGCGTCGCGCGCAGGGTCACGGACGGAGGACGCGTCGAGGACGTGGTGCTGTGGTCGGCGCCGGTCGCGGACACGGCCGAGGTGTCGGGCGGCCGCGTCGTGGTCCCCTTCTCCGTTCCTATCCCGCTCGACGCCGTCGGCGCGTCCGGCCTCAGCCCGTACCCCACGACGGTCTTGTCGCCCGCGGAGACCGGCACGGCGGCTCACCGCGTGCTGTGGCGGCTCGTCCTCGAGGCCGAGCCGGGCTACCGCGCCGCCATCGAGGTCCCGGTGTTCGCCGCAGCGGCGGACCTCGAGGCCGCCGTGTAGCGACAGAGCGTGCTAGGACCCGTGGTCTCGAGTTGGCGAGAGTGGCGTACGGAAAGCGTCCGCCTGCCCCGCCATGCCGAGTGCCCTCATTCCCCGTCTGGTCCTCGCCTTCGCGGCCTCCGCCGCCCTCGTCATGGCGTTCGTCGTCGGCGTCGCCCTGGAGATCCCCTTCGGCGGCGCGATCCTGGTCGGCATGGCCGCCCTCGCCGGAGTCGGGTCGTGGTGGGTGGGCCGTCGAGGGGCTCAGAACGATGTCCTGACCACAGAGTTTGACGCTCAGCGCCACGCTGAGCCCGACGCCCCATGGACGTGGCGCGACGACTGGAGTGCTGGTCGCTACGCCAGTCGATCTGACCGGACGGGAGCCGTGCTGGCATGGACGGCCATCGCCCTGTCCGTCGCTTACGTCGCGGTGGCGGTCTCTGCCATCGTCGCCTTCGATGGCGAGCTCGACGTTCAGTGGCTCACTCCGCTCATCGGCATGGCGCTCCTCTACAAGCCCGTCAAGAAGCACCTCCTCACCCGCCGCGCCGGGCCGACGACGGTCGTCCTCGAGGACGTCCCGGCTCGGTTGGGAGAGTGTCTCGTCGGGGTCGCACGGATCGGCCTCGATGTCGTTCCCCCGGACGGTGTCCGAGTGCGGCTCGCGTGCATCGAGCGCTCCGTGACGAGAAGCCGTAACGGCGAGATCGGAAAAGCACAGAGCAAGAGCGTCAGCGAGAAGGTCCGATGGGAGACGACCCAGTCGGCCCAAGCTAGGACGGAGCGGGCCGAGGCTCCCGCGACCGGGGCGCAGCAAGTCGTCGTCCCGTTCGCCTTCGACCTCCCGTCCGTGGATGCGCCCGGTGCCGAGCCGACCTCGATGATGCCCGCCTGGAAAGAAGAGAACGCGCCGTCCCGTGTCCTGTGGCGCATCGAGGTCGTCGCGGATGTCGGGGGTGCCCCGTTCGAGTCTAGCGTCGAACTCGCAGTCTTCGAACCTGCTCTCGGTCTCGAGGTCGAGCCCGCGTCCTCGAGGCCGGTCGTCGCAGGCGTGTCGGGCGCGTAGGTTCAGCACGCACCCTCGCGCCTGCCGTGACCGCTCGCCTCGCCCCGCTGGCTTCGCCGACCCTCGTCGGGTTCGTCGCCGTCCTCCTGCTCACGTCGGCGTGCCGCGCTCAGCGCTCGCCGACATCGGACCCGGTCCGCGCCGAGAACGGGATGGTCGTCTCGGCCGAAGTCAACGCGTCCCAGGCCGGCGTCGAGGTCATGCAAGGCGGCGGCAACGCCGTCGACGCGGCGGTCGCGACGGGCTTCGCGCTCGCCGTCACGTTCCCCGTCGCGGGCAACATCGGCGGTGGCGGGTTCATGGTGATCCGCTTCCCCGACGGCCGCGCCACGACCATCGACTACCGCGAGATAGCGCCCGCCGCGGCCTCGAGGACGATGTACGTCGACGACTCGACCGGCGAGATCCGCCCCGACCTAAGCCGCCGTGGCTGGCTCGCAAGCGGCGTCCCCGGCGCCGTCGCGGGCTTGCTCGACGCCCACGCCACGTACGGCCGCGCCGACCTCGAGGACGTCATGGCGCCCGCCATCCGCCTGGCCGAGGGCTACCCGCTGAGCGCCGCCGAGGCCGACCGGTTGAACGCCTACCGGGAGCGGTTCATGAGCTACCCCGGCACCGCCCGCCACTTTACCCAAGAGGGCGGCTACCACGCCGGCGAGACGTTCCGCCAGCCCGAGCTCGCCGCCGTCTTGCGCCGCGTCCGCGACGAGGGACGAGACGGATTCTACCGCGGCACGACCGCCGATCTCTTGGTCGCCGAGATGGAGCGCGGCGGCGGCCTCATCACCCACGCCGACCTCGAGGGCTACGTCGCCGTCGAGCGCGAGCCCGTCGAGGGCGACTACCGCGGCCACCGCATCATCTCGATGCCGCCGCCGTCGTCTGGCGGCGTGGCCCTCATCCAGATGCTGGACTCCGTCGAGCCGTTCGACGTCGCGGCGCTCGGGTTCAACTCGTCGGCGACGGTGCACCTGATGGGCGAGGCCATGCGCCGCGCCTTCGCCGACCGCGCCGAGTTCTTGGGCGACCCGGACTTCTCCGAGATCCCCACCGCGGGCTTGATCGACGAGACGTACTCGAGGACGCGCATGGCCGACTTCGACCCCGTCAAAGCTGACTCGAGCACCGCCTTGGGTGCCGGCCAGCCCCGCCGCGAGTCGGACCAGACGACGCACTACTCGGTCGTCGACGCCGACGGGATGGCCGTCTCGGTCACGACCACGCTCAACGGCGGCTTCGGCTCGCTCGTCGTGGTCGAGGGCGCCGGGTTCTTCCTCAACAACGAGATGGACGACTTCACGTCGGCGCCGGGCGAGCCCAACATGTTCGGTCTCGTGCAGGGCGAGGCCAACGCCATCGAGCCCGGTAAGCGGATGCTGTCCTCGATGACGCCGACCATCGTCGAGGACCCTGGGGGCCGGCTGATGCTGGTCGTCGGAAGCCCGGGCGGTCCGCGCATCATCACGGCCACGTACCAGACCATCCTGAACGTGATCGACCACGGCATGGACATCCAGGAGGCCGTCGCGGCGCCCCGCGTCCACCACCAGTGGCTCCCCGACGCCATGTACTGGGAAAACCAAGGCCTCGCCCTCGACGCGGTCGTGGCGCTGCAAGAGCGCGGCTGGCACATGTCCGAGTCGGGTGGCTACTGGTCCCGCGTCGACGCGATCGAGGTCGTCTACGACGACGCGTCCTCGAGGACGGACCCGTCGGGGTTGGACGACGTCACGTCCTCGAGGTCGGGCCGCGTGTTGGAAGGGGGAGCAGACCCTCGGGGTCAGGACGCGGCGGTCGGGTACTGAGGAGATCATTCAGAGTCGCAGCCACCCTTTTCATCGAGGACAAGAAGGGGCCGCGGGGATTGGACTTAGGAGACCACGTCGCCTACGACGCCCTCCTCAATGCCCGCGCACCTCTGAGAGCTCACGGAGCCCAGAGACGGGACGTTGCCCCATGTTACCGTAGCGTTACGGTAGTATGAGCACGAGGTGACGAGCCGGTTAAGCATCGGTTGCTACACTCGTTTTGCATCAGCGGTTGACGAACGGTGAGATACGTTCAGGCCGATCCTTTGCGGCGCCTCCGCGCCTGGTCCCCAGACACCCCACTCCTTCTTTATGCGTACTGCCACGCTCCGCTGTCTCGCCCTCGCCCTCATGGGCGTGGTCGTCTCCAGCGCCTCCGTTCATGCTCAGGGCGTCACGACGTCTGCCATGAACGGCACCGTCCTCGACGCCGCCGGTAACGGCCTGCCCGGTGCTACGGTTCTTGCTGTCCACGAGCCCTCCGGGACGCGCTACGGCGTCTCGACGCGAGCCGACGGCCAGTTCAACCTCCGCAACATGCGCGTCGGAGGTCCCTACACGGTGACCGCGTCGTTCGTGGGATACGATACCCAGGCACGGACTGACTTGAACCTCCAGCTCAGCCAGGACCTCGAGGTCAACTTTGCTCTGACCGAGTCCAACGTGACGCTCGGCGAAGCCGTCATCACCGCTGAGACCAACTCGATCATCTCATCGACCAACATCGGCACCGGCACCAACGTCTCCACCGAGGAGATCGAGCGCCTGCCGACGATCAACCGCTCGCTCGTCGACTTTACGCGCCTGACGCCCCAGTTCTCACAGCGCGGGAGCGGCAGCGAGGCCGGCACGTCGGTCGGCGGTACGTCGAGCCGCTACAACAACATCCAGGTGGACGGCGCCGCGCTTAACGACGCCTTCGGTCTCGAGAACTCGGGCACGCCAGGCGGCTCGTCCGGCACGCAGCCGATCTCGCTCGACGCCGTCTCTGAGTTCCGCGTCGCCATCGCCCCGTACGACGTCACCCAGGGCGGCTTCACGGGCGGCAGCGTCAACGTGGTCACGCGCTCGGGCACGAACACCTTTGAGGGCTCGGTTTACGGACTCGGTCGCAACCAGAGCTTCGTCGGCGACGACGCCGACGGCAACGAGTTCGGCGACTTCGAGGAGTTCACGGCCGGCGCTCGTCTGGGCGGGCCGATCATCGAGAACAAGCTGTTTTTCTTCGCCAACGTCGAGGGCGTCCGTCGCCAGGACCCGATCTTCGCCTCGTTCGCGGACGACGCGACCACGACGAACCAGTTCGGCGGCACGCGCGGTGAGGTCCAGGAGATCGTCGACATCCTGAACAACCAGTTCGGCCGCGGCATCGGTGAGCTCGGCACGTTCGACGGCGAGACCCAGTCCAACAAGGTGTTCACCCGCCTGGACTACAACCTGAACGACTCGAACACGCTCACGGCGCGGTTCAACTACGTCCAGGGACGTCTCGATGACGGCATCTTCCGGTCCTCGACCAGCTACAACCTGGACGACCGGCTCTACACGCGCCAGAACACGAACACCTCGACCGTCCTCGAGGCCCGCTCGCTGTTCGGTCAGAGCGCGGCCAACCTGTTCCGCGCGTCGTTCCAGACGAACCGGCAGCCGTCCGTCCTCGAGTTCGCCCCGTTCCCGTCGATCCAGATCAACGGCCTCGGTGACGACGGACGCTCGCGCGTCCAGGCGGGCCCCGACCAGTTCCGCGGCGCCAACAACATCGACACCGACGTCCTCGAGTTGACGAACAACTTCAACTACTTCGTCGGCGACCACGTGATCACGGTGGGCACGCAGAACACGTTCTCGTCCTTCTCGAACCTGTTCATCCGGAATTTCTACGGGTACTACGAGTTCGACGACATCGACGCGTTCCGCAACGGGCTCGCCTCCGAGTTCGACCGGAACTACTCCGCGATTCCGGGTGAGGACCGGCCCTTGGCCGACTTCGCCTTCGCCAACTTCAGCCTGTACGCGCAGGACGAGTGGACCGTCAGCCCCGAGCTCAAGCTCACCGGTGGTCTGCGTGTCGACATGGCGAACTACTTCGACTCGCCGACGCAGGCCCCCGGGTTCGAGTCCCTCTTCGGGTTCGACAACTCCGAGGTGCCGAACGGCAACCTGGTCTTCTCGCCGCGCTTCGGGTTCAACTACGACCTCGGTGCGCAGAAGCAGACGCAGTTGCGCGGCGGCGCCGGCATCTTCAGCGGTCGCAACCCGGCGGTCTGGATCTCGAACTCGTTCTCGAACGACGGCACGCTCCTAAACAGCGTGTTCGCCCGCAACCTCGACGGTGGCCCGATCCCGTTCCGGTCCGACTTCGCCAACCAGTACCGGGCCGAGGACTTCGGTCTGAGCCAGGGCTCGGCCGAGATCAACTTGACCGACCCCGACTTCGTCTCGCCGACGCTCTTCCGGACCAACCTCGCGGTTGACCAGCAGCTCCCGGCCGGCTTCGTCGCTACGATCGAGGGGCTCTACTCCGACGTCATCGACGGCGTCCAGTGGCAGAGCCTCAACCGGACCCCGTTCGTCCTCGACCCGACCACGGTCGACGGCCGCAACGGTCAGCGCCGGGACCGCGTCTCGAACGACTTCCAGGACGTGGTCGTGCTGACCAACACGAGCGAGGGTTACTCGTACAACGTGACCGGTCAGCTTCGGAAACAGGCGGGCACGGGGCTCTTCCCGGACCTGTCGGCCAGCTTGGCGTACACGTACAGCCAGGCGAAGGACATCAACTCGGCTACGAGCAGCCAGGCGCGCTCGAACGTCCGCGACCTCGAGGCCGGGCTGGACGTCAACAACCCGCTGCTCTCAACGTCGGACTTCGAGTTGGCGCACCGCGTCTTAGGGCAGGTCTCGTACCGGCTTCAATACGGTGGCCGCTTCGGCACGACGTTCTCCCTCCTGTACGAGGGCCAGTCGGGCGAGCCGTTCTCGTGGATCTACTTCCGCGGCGACGACGTGAATGGCGACGGCTTCGACCGTGCCGACTTGATCTACGTCCCCAACGACCGTTCCGAGGTTGAGATGTCGGACGAAGATTGGTCAGCGTTCGACGCCTTCATCGAGGCCAACGACGATCTCCGCGAGTCGCGTGGGTCCATCGTCGACCGGAACTCGGCTCGTTCGCCTTGGAACGACTTCCTCGATGCCCGGATCACGCAGCAGATCACGACGCTGCAGGGCCAGAAGGTGGAGCTGACGCTGGACATCCAGAACGTTCTGTCGCTCCTCGGCTCGTCGCTCGGCGAGGTTCGCGGTGTGGGCTTCCAGCGCTTCAACCTCGTCAACTTCGACGGCTACACTGACGACGGCCGTCAGATCCTGGAGTTCGACACGCCGGATGATGACCGCATCTTCGACGTCAGCAACTTCGCGTCACGCTGGCGGATGCAGTTCGGCCTGCGCTACACGTTCTAGCCGGCTCCGTCCCTGTCCTGATCAGCGGCCCCACTCTCTCTGAGGGCGGGGCCGCTTTTCTTGCTTCGACCTCGAGGTCGAAGCCATCCTTTGAACCGGCGGTGGCTTCACGTTCACTTTCGCGACTCGCCGACGACCGATCTTGGCACGGCCGTAACACCACGTCTGTTTGGGAAGTATCTCTACGACCTCGAGGCCGACCACCGATATGACACTGCGCCGCCTTCTCTCGTCTCTCCTACTGGTCCTGTTCGGGCTCGTGGTGATCCAGCAGCTCCACGGCTGTGCGGCGCCGGCTCCCGTCCTCGAGGCCGAGGCGCCCGAGCGCACGTTGGTTCTGGTCTCGCTCGACGGCTTCCGCCACGACTACCTCGACCGCGACGTGGACGCGCCGACGCTGCGCTGGGTCGCGGAGGGCGTCCGCGCCGACCGGCTCGTCCCGGTCTTCCCGACCAAGACGTTCCCCAACCACTACTCACTCGTCACCGGACTGCATCCGGAGCGCCACGGGATCGTGGGCAACTCGATGCGGGACCCGGAACGCCTCGAGGGCGGCGAGCCCGCCCGCTTCTCGCTCGGCAACCGCGACGCCGTCACAGACGGGCGCTGGTGGAGCGGTGAGCCGATCTGGGTGACGGCCGAGCGCCAAGGCGTCTCGACCGCGACCATCTTCTGGCCCGGCTCCGAGTCCGAGATCGGCGGCCTCCGCCCGACGACGTGGTTGGTCTACGACGGCGAGATGCCCTACCTCGACCGCGTCGACACCGCCCTCGAGGCCGTCGACGGCGGAGCGGGGTTCGTCACGCTCTACTTCGAGGCCGTCGACGACGCCGGGCACCGGTACGGACCCGACGCGCCCCAGGTGGCAGAGGCCATCGCCCGCGTCGACGACTCCCTCGAAGCCCTGGTTGACGGGCTCCGTGATCGGGGCCGCCTCCGAGACGTCGACATCGTCGTGGTGAGCGACCACGGGATGACGCCCGTCTCGCGAGACGACGTCGTGTTCTTCGACGACGCTCTCGATCCTGAGGACTACGACGTCGATTGGGGGGAGGTGCCGGGCGTATGGCCCCGCGCCGATCAAGACGCCGATGCCATCGTGGCCGCCCTCGACGCGTTGCCACACGTCCGCGCCTTCCGAAAAGAGGACGTACCGGCGCGCCTCCGCTACCGCGACAACGTCCGCATTCCGCCCGTCGTGGTCCTGCTCGACGAGGGCTGGACGCTGACCTCGCGTGACTACTTCGAACGGCGCACGGACCGTCCGTCCGGCGGCACGCACGGATTCGACAACCAGTACCGCTCGATGTCGGGCATCTTCCTGGCCCGCGGCCCCCGCTTCCGGTCCGGCCTCGAGGTCGACTCGCTCCAGACGGTCGACGTGTACGGCATCATGACAGCTGCCCTCGGCCTCGAGGCGGCTCCCAACGACGGCGACGCAACGGCGCCAACCCGCGTGTTGCGGTAGCTACCGGTCCGTCGGCGGCCGCGTAGGGATCGGCTCGACCTCGAGGTCCCGATACCGAGACGCGACGTGGTCGGCGGCCTCCAGGACGCGTATCGTGTTGCCGCCCAGGATTTTGCGAATGGCGGTCTCGGAGTAGCCGCGCTGCAACAGACCGTACGTGATCCACGGAAGCCGCGTCACGTCCTCGAGGCCGGCGGGTAAGCTTGGGACGCCGTCGAAGTCGGAGCCGAGCCCCACGTGGTCGACGCCGGCGACACGGACGGCGTGGTCGACGTGGTCCAGGACGTCCTCGAGGTCGACCTGGCCCTCGCCGATGTACGTGTCGTAGAAGTTGATCATAACGGCACCGCCGTTCTCAGCGACGGCCTCGAGGACGTCGTCGGGAGCGTTGCGGACGTGGCCGTAGAGCGCCCGGCACGACGAGTGGCTCAGGATCACGGGCGCGCGCGTGGCCTCGAGGGCGTCGAAGGCCGCGGCGTCGGAGACGTGGGAGAGGTCCACTAGGACGCCCAGGCGGTTCATTTCGCGGACGAGCTCTCGGCCCAGGTCGTTGAGCCCGCCCCAGCGTGCGACGTCGGTCGAGGCGTCGGCGAAGGCGTTGGTGTTGGTGTGGGTGAGCGTGACGTAGCGGATGCCGTTGCCGGCGAGCACCCGAAGCACGTCGACCGAGCCTTGCAGCGCGTGTCCGCCCTCGAGGCCGAGCAAGATGGCGGCTCGCCCCCGTGCCCGCGCGGCGCGAACGTCGGCGGCGGAGGTCGCGATCTCGGCGTCGTCGGTCTCGGAGACCTGGCGCTTCGTTTCTTCGATGAGCTCGAGCGCGCGGTCGGTCGCCTCTTGTCCCTCGCCATAGCTCCGGGCGACGTAGGCAGCGAAGAACGCACCGTCGAGTCCGCCATCGGCCATCCGTGGTAGGTCGAGGTGGTCGCGCCGGTGGCGCTCGGTGATCCGGTAGCCCCGGTTCACCATCAGGCTCGGCGTGTCGACGTGTCCATCGAGGACGAGCGCGTCGTAATGGATGCGCAGGGCCTCGGCCCACAGCGAGTCGCTCGCGACCAAGCGCTCTACGTCGCGGCTCGGCATCGCAATCGCGCCACCGTCGGACGTGAGGTCGAGCGTGTCCGACGGAGCGAGATCGGCGGCTGCACTGGCGCTCCGGCCCTCGAGGTCGGCCGCCGGCACGGCGGGGTCGAGGTCGGAGCAGGCCAGGACCGCCCCGACCAGGAAGGCGGCCGCGAGGACGGCGAAAAGGGTCGACACAGGTCCGGGGGGAGACGGCGCTAGTGTACGGACGGGACGCTCAAGCAGCGTGAGGTCGAGGTCGTGCCGCGTGAGTCGGAGGACGGCGACCGGTCTCCTACGATCTCTGGCATCGATTGGCCGTCCGTCCGGACCAGGCGGCGGCGGTGCGGCTCCCAATCCGCGGCGGTCCCTCAGCCTGGACGTCAAGCGTCTTGGCAGTCCGGACGCCGTCGCCCTCGAGGTCGGTTAGTGCAGCCTCGAGGCGACAGCCTCTCGCGTGACGTCGTCGAGCGACGCGAGACCGGCGAGCCCCATCGTCAGGTCGAGCTCGGCGATCACGTTCTCGACGACGGTCCGGACGCCGGCTTGGCCCGCGACCGCGAGCCCGTAGACGTAGGGCCGGCCCAGGAGCACGGCGTCCGCTCCGAGCGCGCGGGCGATCAAGACGTCGGCGCCCCCACGGACGCCGCTGTCGAACAGAACGGGGACGCGGCCCTCAACGGCCTCGACCACGCCAGGGAGCGCGTCGAGCGAAGCGACGGCGGCGTCGACCTGCCGGCCGCCGTGGTTCGAGACCACGAGCCCGTCGACGCCGGCCTCGAGGGCGCGCCGCGCGTCGTCGGAGTGGAGGACGCCCTTGAGCAGGATCGGGAGGTCCGTCATGTCGCGGAGGGTTTGGAGGTCGGACCAGGTGAGCGACGGTCTCGAGTACGTGGCCACGAAGCGCTGGACGGCCTTTCGGGACCGCTCCGT
>NZ_JBARYR010000706.1:0-4277 GCF_049648075.1 Rubrivirga sp.
CGCTCGACGAGATCGAGAGGCTGGGACGGGACTCCGGCATCGATCCGGCGCACCTGCGAGCTGCGGCGTCCGAGATGGACACGGTGGGGCGAACGCTGGACCGACAGACGAGCCAGACCAAGACCGAGGTGATCGTGGAGCGCTGGATCGACGCGCCGTTCAGGATCGAGGCGTGGGAGGACGTCGTCGCTCACGTCCGGCAGACCTTTGGGGCCTCGATCGGCTCGGCGACGGGGAGCGACGCTGGAGAGACCGTCCGCCAGATCGGCTCCACGTACGAATGGTCGCACACGAGCAACCTGGGCGTCCGCACGCGCGTGACGGTGAGCCCTCGCGACGGTCGGACCCGGTTGCGGATGACGCAGATCGTCGGCACCTCAACTCCAACTGTCGATGGCATCGGATACGGGTTCCTCGTCGCGCTCCTCCCGACGCTGCTCGTCATGCTCGGCGTCGGACAGACCGATCTCGGCGCGGGGACGGCCTTGCCGATCATGTTCGCGTCATTCCTAGTGTTTTGGGCGGTGTGCTCGCCCATCGTCACTGTCCTCGACCGGCGGTGGCGGGCGAAAAAGCTCCGCGCCCTCGACGCGCTCGCCGACGACCTGACGCCGATTCTCAACCGCGTGCCCGATGACGCCTCGCCCGGTCTCGACGTCCCACAGGGCGGTCTCGAGGTCGACCCCCTCGAGGCCGAAGTCCCAGAGGCCGATGCCTTCGGCGTCGATGCCTCCGACGCGGCACCCTTCCTCGACCTCGACGCGCTCGACGACCTCGAGGACGGCGGCCTCGTAAAATCGGCCGTCCGCCGGTGGCGGTCTCAGTCCTAGGTTCCGCCATGCCCAAGCGTTACTCCGAAGAAGAGGCCCAGCGCATCTTCGCCCTCGTCGCCGACCGCCAGCGAGCCGGAGCCGGCCCCGATGGGCTGTCTCTGTCTGAGCTCGAAGAGGCGGCCCGCGCCGCCGGCCTCGACCCGAGCCTGGTCGCCATCGCGGCGGCCGAACTCGAGGCGGCGCCTCACGCCGAGAGAACGCTGCTGGGCGTTCCCGTCGAGGTCATCCGGTCCCGCGTGCTGACTGGGACGCTCGATGAGAATACGTGGGCCGAGATCGTCGGCGCGGCACGGAGCGAGTTCGGTGAGCCAGGGATCGCGGGCCAAGTAGGGCGCCTGCGCGAGTGGACCCTCATCAGCAGCAACGGGACCAAGAGCGGAACCGTCACGCGCCTGACCGCCGAGCCCGTGGACGGGGGCTTCCGAGTGACGGTGTCGAAGTCCATCCGCGATACCATCGTAGGGTTCGCGTGGGCCAGCGGAATCCAACTCGTGATGGCCGTGGTGTTCCTCGTCCTCTTTCTCGCGGGTGCAGATCCCGAGATATGGATTCCAGCCGCGATGATGGCCGGAATGGGGACGATGTTCGCGGTCGGATCGCACGTCGTCTCCCGGTTCTGGAAGCAGCCCGCGGCGGGCCGGTTTGCGCGCCTGCTCGAGCGCGTCGCACTCGTCGCTCGGCACACGGCGCCGTCCTCGGTGGGTTCTGAGCCACGCCGAGCTAGCCCGGACCGGGTCGCCCCCGTCGTGGACCTCGAGGCGCTCGAGGATCCCGCCCTCGAGGCCGGACCGGCCGACCGTCGCAGGGCACGAACATGAGCCAGCAGACCTTCTCCGAAGACGAGGCCCAGCGCATCTTCGCGCGCGCCGCTCAGCGCCAGCACGCCGCCCGCCCGACCGGCGGCGCGCTCACGCTCGAGGAGCTCCAGGCCATCGGCCTCGAGGCCGGGATCGAGCCGGCCCACATCGCAGCGGCCGTCTCCGAGTCGGACGTCCAGCCCGTGCCGACGTGGCTCGGCGTCCCGTTGCGCTCGCGGACGGTTCGTCACCTCGACGCTCCCGTGACGGACGCGGCGTGGGGTCGCATCGTCGAGCGGCTGCGAGCGGAAAAGCCCACGGCTGACGAGGTCGAGACGGTCGGAGACCGGCTTATTTGGACGTCGAACCCCGGGATGCCTGGCCACGGCGCCCGCGTGACGGTCGTCCCCAGCAGCGACGGGGCCACGATGACGGTGGAGTCGGCGTCGGCCTCGGAGCCAGGAATCGCGATGGGCCTCGGGGCGATCACGGCGATGTGCGGACTCCTGGGCCTGGCCATGATGGTCTTTAAGCCGGAGAAGCCCGGCGGGACCGCGCTCGCGCTCTCGATGCTTGTCCTGTTCGTCCTGTCGACCGTGATTCCGATCCTCAACTTCCGCCGCAAGGCTCCTGCCCGGCCCGCCGACCTCGACCGCTTGGCCGACGACCTCGCGCGTCTGGCCGCTCCGCCCTCGAGGCCGACACCGGCGCCTTCCGTCCTCGAGGACGACGCGTCTGGCCTCGAGATCGACCCGCCGCTCGTCGACCTCGACGCGATCAGCGACCTCGAGGCCGATTCCGATTCCGATCTGCCGTCCCGTGACCGCGTCCGGTCCTAGATTCGGCCATGTCTGAACGGTTCACCGAAGAGCAGGTCCGGCGCATCTTTGCGCGGGCGGCGCGGCGCCAGCACACGACGGCGGTCCCCGACGGGCTGAGCCGCGCCGACCTCGAGGCGATCGCTCGTGACGTCGGGCTCGAGGCGGGGTTGGTGGCGGAGGCGATCGCCGCCGAACGCGTCGAGATCGCGGCCGACGATGGACGCCGGGTCCGCGTGTTGTCGAGCGACGTCTCGGACCGGGAGTGGGAGGAGATCGTGGACCTGCTGCGTTCTAAGGCCGGCGGCCCGGGAGTGGCCCAGCAAGTGGGCCGCCGTCGAGAGTGGGCGGCGCCGGGGCCGACCGTCGGCGGCGTGTCGCTCTCGTCCGTCGAGGTCACACCGACGGAGGACGGCACGGTGCTCGCCGTCGTCCCTCGGAAGACGACGTCGGCCAAGACGAGCGCGTGGCTGCTCGCGACCGTGATGACGCTCAATGCCGCGATCTACGGCGGCATCTTCGTCAGCACCGGCCGGCCCACGGTGGCTGCCGTGGTCGTGGTCGTCTCTATGCTGCTCGCGGTCGCGTGCCTCGTCGGCATCCCTATCTTGGCGCGTCGGAGGGAGGCCGCGACGCAGGACCAGATCGACGGCTTGCTGGACCGGATCGACCTGCTCTCGCGAGCGGACGACGACCGCCCTCGAGGACGGATCCGCCTCGACGCGCTAGGCGACGCCCTCGACGACGAACCGGCCCGCCCTCGAGGGCGGACGCGGGCCTAGCTTCGGCCATGCCCGACCGCTTTTCTGAGGAGGAGGCCCGACGGATCTTCGCCCGCGCCGCCGAACGCCAGCACGCCGACGCGTCCCGGCCGGAAGGGTTGTCGATGGCCGAGCTCGAAGAGATCGCGCAGGCCTCCGGCATCGACCCGGCCCACGTGGCCGCGGCCGTCGCCGACGTCCGGGGCGGCTTGGAGGACGTGGAGCCGGTTCACGTCTGGGGCATCAATCTCCAGCCGCGCCGCTCGCGCGTGGTCCCCGGCGAGCTGACGGACGCGGCGTGGGCGGAGGTCGTCGCCCGGCTCCGCCGGACGTTCGGGTCGAAGGGGATCCCGACGGAAGTCGGCCCCGTGCGCGAGTGGTCCAGCGGCGCTGACTCGAACCTGCTGGTCACGGCCACGCCCGTCGAGGGCGGCACACGCGTCACCCTCGAGTCCTCACGAGCGCATGAGTTCAAAGGGAGCGAGTGGGGGCTCGGCGCCCTCGGCGCGTTCCTGGCCGTCTTCGTGGGCATCGGACTGGCCAACGGAGAGCTGTACGTCCCGGCGGTCCTCGGGCTCGTCTCTGCCGTCGTCTTCGCGGTGGCCTACGGCATCAGCCGCGTCACCTACAGCTCGTGGTCGACCAAACGCCTCGGCCAGTTCGACGCCCTGCTCGACCAGATCGAACTGGTCGCCCGCGCCGACGCGGGCTCGAGGCCGACGGCCTCCACAGAGCAACTCCTTGACGCCGACACCGAACCGACCTCGAGGACGGCCGCCCCGCTCCTCGACCTCGACGCCCTCGAGGCCGAGCCCGGCACCGGTGAGAAACGGCCTCGAGGTCGGGATCGGGCGTGAGCCTGCGCATCGGCCTGTGCTTCGACCGGTTCGGCGACGCCCCGCGACCGCCGGGCGCCCCGCCGGACTGGGACGCCGAGTACGAGCCGGAGGAAACCGTCGGGGCGCTGGAGGCCGCCGTGCGCCTGCTGGGCCACGAGCCGGTGCGCCTGGGCAACGTGCCGGCGCTGCTCGCGAAGATGAGCCAGGGACGACTGGAACTAGACGCGGC
>NZ_JBARYR010000707.1:0-5034 GCF_049648075.1 Rubrivirga sp.
CGAGCACGACGCGCAACCCGCGCGCGCCCAACGCCCGGACGTAGTAGCTCCGGTCGAGGGCGGTCCCTCCGTTCCCGTGGAACACGACGGCAGTTCCCCACGCGGCGCCCTGGGCCTCGACGACAAAGGCCGCTTGCGCCGCGACGCCCGGGAGCGGCCGCGCTCCAATCGCATCGAGGTCGCCGGCCGTCGGCGCCGGACCCTGACCGGCCGAGGGGTAGATCATCCGGCCCTGCATCGCAGCGATGACCCCGACGATCAGGACGTAGCCGCCGACGACGAAGAGGAGAGCGAGGCGCATGTCGGATCCGGGCGGTCCGGGATCGGGAGAGGTCCGCCCTCGAGGTCGCGAGCGGCGCGGCCTACAAGAACGGCGCCTCGAAGGTCTCCGGCGGGACGCCGTACACGTCGCGCAGCCGCAAGTACTCGGCCTCGAGGGCGGCCTGGACCGTCGCCGCGCCTGGCGTGCCGTACACGTTGCGGAGCTCCATGGGATCGGCCTCGAGGTCGTACAGCTCCCACGTGTCGTCGGTGTAGAAGTGGATCAGCTTGTGCGTCTGGGTGCGGACGCCGGCGTGACGCGCGACTTGATGCCGGCCGTGGTCGTAGTAGTGGTAGTAGATGGACCGCCGCCAGTCCTGGGGCGTCTCGCCTCGGAGGACCGGCGCCAAGGGCACGCCCTGCATCCGGTCCAACGGCGCCAGTCCGGCGACCTCGAGGAAGGTCGGCGCCAGGTCGATGTTCTGTACGAGGGCGTCGATACGCGTGCCCGGCGCGATCCGCTCGGGCCAGCGCATCAGCAGCGGCATCCGAACGGCCTCCTCGTACATCAGCCGTTTTTCAGCGTAGCCGTGCTCGCCCGTGAAGTAGCCCTGGTCCGAGGCGTAGACCACGATCGTGTTCTCCAGCGCCGGGTCCGCGTCGATCCGGTCCAAGAGCCGGCCGACGTTCTCATCGAGGGCGTCTACGATGCGGAGGTAGTCCTTGATAAAGCGTTGGTAGTGGTACGCCCGCATGGCGCGCGGGTCGTCGTAGGCACCGTTGGCCCGCATCCGCCAGTAGTCCTCGTTCTGCGGGTCCACGACGGCGTGGTAGGCCCGGCGCTCTTGGTCGGTCATGCGCGCGAGGTAGATGTCGCGCTGCGGGTCGTAGCGGCCGTAGTGGCGGAGCGGGCGGTAGTCAGTCAGTAAAAAGTTGACCGCGCTCGCGTTGTGCGTCCGCGTCGCCAAGTCGTCGTAGAGCGTCGGCGGCTCGGGGATGACGTCCTCGAGGTAGCGGTCGAGCAACCGCAGCGGCGGCATCCGCGGCACGTGGACGGCCTTGTACTGGACCAAGAGCAGGAACGGCTCGTCCTGGTTGCGGCGGTCGAGCCAGTCGATGGCCAGGTCCGTCACGATGTCCGTCGAGTAGCCCGGGATCGTGCGTGTGCCCGTGTCGGGCGAGTAAACCTCCGGGTTGTAGTAGAAGCCTTGCTTGCCGGCGCCGGTCAGGATCGTGTACTCGTCGTACTCGTCGGCCGGGCGGCTGTTGAGGTGCCACTTGCCGAACAGCGCCGTCTGGTACCCGGCCTGCTGCAACAGGCGCGGAAAGACGGCCTGCGTGCTGTCCCACGGCTCGCCGTTCCCCGTGATGCCGTTGACGTGGCCGTGCGTGCCAGTCAAGATCGCGGCCCGGCTCGGCCCGCAGATCGAGTTGCCCACGAACGCGTTCTCGAAGACGGCGCCTTGGTCCGAGATCCGGTCCAGGTTGGGCGTCGAGTGGAAGTCGCTGTACGCGCCGATGGTGCGCAGCGCGTGGTCGTCTGACATCACGTAGATGATGTTGGGACGATCGTCCGCCTGAGCCGAGGCGGGCACGGCCAACGCCGCGGCCAGCGTCACGAGGAGAGCAAAGGAGGGGGATCGGGTCACGGGTCTCGGGAGCGGCACCGCCCGAGGATACACCGACCCGCCCTCGAGGTCGACGCCGCCGAACGGTCCGAGCGCCCCGCCCCAACGAAAAAAGGGCCGGGCGCACGCAGCGCCCGGCCCCCATTCAAAGCCCGAGTCGGACTAGCGGCTCACCGTCAGGCGCCGCGTCTCGGTGAACGACTCGCCCTCGACGCGGACGACGTAGCTGCCGGGCGCCAGGCGCGCGGCCCCGAGATCGACCTCGAGGGCGGTGCCCGCCGCGACCGTGCCGTTGTGCGCGACCGCGACTTGGCGGCCCAACACGTCGAACACGACCACGCGGACCGTCTCCGTCTCCGCCACAGCGACCTCGAGGGTCGCGGCGCCAGTCGTCGGGTTCGGGTAGGCGTTGCCGATCGACAGCTCGGTCCCAAGACTCTCGTCCGACGCCACGGCGTTCTGGACCGTGAAGCGGAGCGCGAACCGGTCGTCGGTGTCGCCCGAGATCGAGACCTCGACGGTTCCGTCGTCGCCGGCCGCCACGGGCGCGCCGTCGTCCAAGAGCTCGACGTCGAGGGTCCGTCCCCCGACCTCGACCGTCTCGCCGCCGATGTCGAACGTGTACGTCCCGTCCATCGGGACCATCACCGAGAGCGGGACCGTCCGCGCCGCCGTCGGCCCGAAGTCCACGTCGTCGGTCAGGGCCAGCAGCGCCAGTGGCAGGCCGCCCTCGAGGGCGGACAGCGTCACGCCGCCCGGGCTCGTCACGTCGACGGCGTCGAGCAGGTCCAGGCCGCCCATCCCGTCGAACCGGACGGCGATCGTGTCGCCCCCGTCGTCGCCGGTGAGGGAGACCGTCAGGACGTCGTCGCTGTCGGTTGGTGTGTCGGTGAGGTCGTCGCCGTCCGCGTTCGCGTCGCCGTCGTCGAAGCCGGCCGAGACCGACACGTCGGTCGAGTCGGTGTCCGGGACCACCTGGAAGATGGCCGCGCCGAAGGCCGGCAGGACGGCGTCCTCGAGGTCGCTCAAGACGACCGGGCGGAACCCGCCGGTCTCATCGTCCAAGACCAGGGCCACACTGCCCAACGTGCCACCGTCGACCGAGAGGGCCGAGAGCGGGAGCGGGTTGTCCGACGGGTTGCCGACGCTCACGAGCACGCGGTCCCGGACGTCAGTGGCGTCCGTGCTGTCCGTCACGGTGAAGACGTCGAACGTGACGTCGCCACCGAACGAGGAGCCGTCGAGCGTGATCTCGGTGCCGGGCTCGACCTCGACCGCGACCGGCTGGCCGGGCGCGATGAAGTCGTCGTCGCCGAACGGCGTGAACGTGCCCGTCGAGTCGTTGAACGTCAGCACGTCGGCCCCGTTGAGGGCGTCGGACAGGTCGCCGGCCGTGACGCCGCCGATGGGCAGCGAGAGCAGGCGGAAGCCGCCGTCCTCGAGGCCGTCGCCGTCGCGGTCGCGGATCGTCACCGTCGACGTGACGGGGTCGCCGTCGTTGTCGACGATGATGACCACCGTCTGGGCGCGGGCGCCGACCTCGAGCGTCGGGTCGCCGCCGTTGGGGTCCTCGGCGACGGAGAGCTCGAACACGAGCGTCTCGTCGTCCTCAGAGATCGCGTCGTCGGTGATCGGGATGGTCACAGCGTACTGGCCGCCCGCGCCCTCGAGGTCGGAGATGTCGAACGTCTCCGACTCGAAGCCACCCACGTCCGCGGGGTCGCCGGACACGAGCGTCACGGTGAGCTCACCGGTGTCGGGGATATCGGAGAGCTCGATCCCGAGCTCGACGGACCCATCGCCCTCATTAACGGCTTGCTGGACGTCGGCGAACGAGACGGTCGGCAACGCGGCCTCGCTCGGCTCGATCGTCACCGTCGCCGACTTCTCGGTGCCCTCAGAGGCGTTCGACACGCTGTCGATGTCGATCGTGACCTGCTCCTCGCCCTCGGCTTCGCCGTCAGCGACGGCCGTGACGGTGACGGACGCCGACGTCTGGCCGGTCGGGATGGTGATGCTGTCCGGCCCATCGAGGTCGGAGCTGTTGGAGTACGTCAAATCGATGACGACATCGGCGTTGGTCGTCGTACCGATCGTGGCCGTCAGCTGGGTCGACTCGCCCTCGGCCAAGGTCGTGTCGTCGAGCGTGAAGCCGGATACCGCGAGCCCACCGGAGCCCGTGTTGCCGCCCGGCGTCGGAGTGCCGGCGGAGAAGTCTCCGCTCTCGTCGCGCTGGAGCGACGTGTCGTCCGTGTCGCCGCTCGCGATGTCGTCCTCGGACTGGCCAAAGGCCGCGGCCAAGCTGTTCGCGTCGCGAGCGCGGCGGCTCGACTGCGTCCCGTTGTTGTAGACCAGCACGTCGACCCGCGTCGACGCGTTCTGGCCGGCGACGGCGCCCACGGGGTAGTCCGACGCGTTGCCGCGGTAGATGCCGATGGCGCCGTCTTCGTCGCGGATGTCGTCGGAGGTGCCAGACAGCTCGTCCTGGTCCACGTTCGAAACGCCGGGGTCGCCGAAGACGAACGTCTCACCCGGGGCGAGCTCGCCCTCGAGGTCGAACGAGGCGTAGGCCGTGTCGTCCTCGCCCGAGTACAGGACCAGGGCGAAGTCGGCGAGCTGGGCCGGGGCGTCGCCCGTGTTCCGGATCTCGACGAACTCGGCCCGGTCGTCCTCGCCCGAGGGGGCGGTCACGCTGTCGAGCTCGTTGATGACGAGCTGGGACATGACGGGCTCCGAGTCGAACTCGAACGCGCCGATGTCGACGGTCTCATCGCCGTCGGCCGTGCCCGGGCGCTGGAAGCCGCGGCCGTCGGCCACGATCTCGTTGCCCTCGAGGTCGGTGTTGACGCCGTTGTTGATGGCGACGCTGCCGGACCCGAGCTCGACCGCGGTCACGGCGTAGGTCTCGTTCCGGTTGGAGCCGCTGATGCCCGGGTCCACGCGCGTGCCGGCGTCGCCCTGGCCCGTCCCGACGTAGCTGTCGTTGGCGTTGGGCTCGCCGGCCGTGAAGGTCTCCTCGACTGTGTTGTTCGTCCCGATCAGGTTGAACCCGCCGTCGGTGAACGTGCCGGTCTCGAACGGGATGAAGAACGGGGCGAGCTCGTCGTCGTCGGCCGGGTCGCCGTCGAACAGGTCGGAGCCGGGC
>NZ_JBARYR010000708.1:0-2546 GCF_049648075.1 Rubrivirga sp.
GGCCCGCTCGGCCGGTACGGCCCCCGCCGACACCACGATCGGGTGGCGTTTGGTCCAGGCCGGTACCGCCCGCGGCTACGTCCGCGATGAGGCGCTGTCCAACATCTGGATCCGGGTCGACAAGAGCGAGCGGATGACCTTCGTCTACCGCGGCGCCGAGCTCTTGCGCACGTTGCCCTCCGACGTCTCCATCAGCCCCGAGGACAAAGTCCGCCGCTCGGACCTGGGTGAGACCGACCACTACCGTGTCCCCGAGGGCACGTTTTTCGTGACGCGGCTCAACCCCAACTCGGAGTACTACCGGGCGTTCGTGCTCAGCTACCCCGGACCGGTCCACGCCGCGCGCGGACTCGAGGCCGGCATCATCGGCCAGCGCGAGTACGACGCCATCGTCCGCGCCGACCTCGAGGGCCTCGAGCCGCCGATGGGCACGCGCATGGGCGGCCTGATCGAGATTCATGGCCAGGGCTCCGGCCGGCAGACGGCGTGGACGCGCGGTTGCATCGCCTTGCGCAACGTCCACATGGACGAGCTGTGGGAGTACGTCGAGGTCGGGACGCCGGTCGTGATCGAGCCGTAGCGTGTCGGGTTGACGTCCTCGAGGTCGGGCGCCCCACGCCACCGGCGACCTCGATGGATCACCGTAGTCGACCTCGAGGGTGAGCCTGCACGTCGACCGCGAGCGGGTCACCGCATGGACCCCCACATGGGCGAAGATGACTCCGGCGTGAGAGACAGGTCGTAGCGCACGAGCTGTCCTCGGCGAGTTGACCTCGAGGTCGAACCCCGACCTCGAGGCGCACGCATTCCCTGACCGTCCTCGAGGGCGCAACACCGGCCCCGGCGGCGTCGTACCTGTCGAAAAGCCTTCGTTCCCATGACTCTCCTCCGATCCATCGGCGCGCTCGTCGCGTTGCTCTCGGTCCTCGCGTCGCCGCTCGCCGCCCAGTCCGTCGACGACGTCCCCACCGACTTCGCCCTCGAGGACGTGGGCGACGGCCCGGTCTACCGGGTCACCATCGACGGCATGATCGACAACGCGCTCGCGAGCTACGTCGAGCGCGCCCTGTCCGACGCCGCCGAAGACGACGCGTCGGTCGTCGTGTTCACGATCGACACGTTCGGAGGGCTGGTCGAGGCCGCCGACGCGATCCGCAAGTCCATCCTGTCCTCGACCGTCCCGACCGTCGCCGTGATCGACCGCAACGCGGCGTCGGCCGGCGCGCTGATCGCGTACGCCAACGACCGGATCGTGATGGTGCCGGGCGCCTCGATGGGCGCCGCGACGGCCGTCGACCAGACGGGGACGTACGCGTCGGAGAAGGTCCAGAGCTACATGCGCGGCATCATGCGCGCGACCGCCGAGGCGACCGGCCGCGACCCCCAGATCGCCGAGGCGATGGTGGACGAGACCCTCTCGGTCCCGGGCGTCGTCGACGAGGGCGAGCTCTTGACGGTCTCGTCCGATGAGGCCCTCAAGCTGGGGATCGCCGACGCCGTCTTGGCCTCGGGCGACGCCACCGTTGCCGCGCTCGGCCTCGAGGACGTGACTCAGGAGCGGCACGCGGCCTCGAGGGCGGAGCAGGTCCTGCGCTTCCTTGGCTCGCCAGTCTTGGCGTCGCTCTTGCTCATGATGATGATGGGCGGGCTCTACTTCGAGATCCAGACGCCCGGCGTCGGGTTCGCGGGCGCGATCGCGCTCATCGGGGCGGCTCTGTTCTTCGCGCCGCACTACCTGTTGGGCCTGGTCGAGAGCTGGGAGATCGCGCTCTTCGTGGTCGGCGTCGCGCTCATACTGGTCGAGGTGTTCGTGACGCCTGGCTTCGGCGTGTTCGGCATATCCGGCATCGTGCTCACCCTCGGCGCCCTCCTGATCTCGCTCATCCCCAACGTCGGGTTCCGATTCCCGACCGACGGCGACATCACGCGTGCGACGACGACCCTGGCCGCCGCCCTCGTTTTGCTGGCCTTGTTCGCGGTGTCGGTCGGGCGAATGATCCCCCGATCTCAACGCCTGAACAAGCTGGTGCTGGGGACGGACATGGCCGCCTCGGCTGGATTCACATCGTCCGATACCCTGGAGGACTTGGTCGGCCGCGTCGGGACGGCTCTGACGGCACTGCGCCCGTCGGGCACCGCTGACGTGGACGGCCAGCGCGTCGATGTCGTCTCGGAAGGTCCGTTCGTCGATTCCGGTGCCTCCGTCGAGGTCGTCCGGTCGCGTGGGTCCGTCGTGGTCGTCCGCGAGGTATCGTAGCACCGTGGAACTGCTGATCCCCATCGCCCTCATCCTGGTCGGTCTGGCGCTGGTGGCCGTCGAGGTCACCGTCGTGCCGGGCCTCAACGTCGTCGGCGTCGTCGGCGCGGTCGGGGCTGCGGCCGGCGTCGTGATCGCGTTCGTCGAGTACGGCATCGTGGGCGGCATGGGCGCGCTCGCGGCGACCATCTTGGCGGCGGGGGGCATGGCGTACGTGCTGTGGGAATCCGGCGCCTGGGACCGCTTCGTCCTGACCACGAGCCTGACGGCCGGCGACTCCGTCGAGGAC
>NZ_JBARYR010000709.1:0-1751 GCF_049648075.1 Rubrivirga sp.
GGCCACACCCGTCGCCCCGGCGGCCGCTCCGTCCAAGCCCGCGCCCAAGCCGAGCGCCCCGTCCTCGAGCGACACCGCCGGCGAACGCGTCGAGGTCGTCGAGATGGACCGGATGCGCCAGCTTATCGCCGAGCACATGCGCCGGTCCAAGGACACGAGCGCTCACGTGACCAGCTTCGCTGAGATCGACGTGACCGGGCTGGTCCAGCACCGCGAGCGCTACAATGCATCGTTCCAAGCGCGCGAGGGCACGAAGCTGACGTACACGCCCTACTTCATCCTCGCGTCCATCGAGCCGCTGCGAGAGCACCCGTACCTCAACAGCTCCGTCGAGGGCTCGCGCGTCCTGCTCAAGAAGGACTACCACGTCGGCATCGCGGTCGCCCTCGAGAAGGGGCTGCTGGTCCCGGTCGTCCGCAACGCGGGCCAGCAGAACCTGACGGGTCTCGCCCACAACGTCGCCGACCTGGCGCAGCGGGCGCGGACCAAGAAGCTCCAGCCGGACGAGTTGCAGGGTGGCACGTTCACGATCACCAACGTCGGCAGCCTGGGCTCGCTGATGGGCACACCGATCATCAACCAGCCGCAGTCGGCCATCCTGTCGCCGGGCGCCATCGTCAAGCGGCCGGTCGTGCTCGAGACCGAGGCCGGCGACGTGATCGCGATCCGCCACATGGTCTACGTCTCGCTCAGCTACGACCACCGGATCATCGACGGCGCGATGGCGGCCAGCTTCCTGGCGGCCTACCGCGACGCCTTGGAGGCCATCGGACCGGACTCGCCGCTGATCTAGACGGCTCTCCCGCCGTCCTCAAGGGCGGCGGAAGCCATCTGCTATGCGCGTACTCCTCTTGTCCGCTACCCTGACGATGGTCGGAGGCGGATGCAGCACCGTCGGGGACGACGTCTATTCCGAGACGCTGTACGTCGATGCCACCACACAAGAGTGCGTCGGCGAAGCCGTCCAGCAGTGCTTTCGTGTCCGGCGCTCCCCCGAGGCCGAGTGGGAACTGTTCTACAGTGAGATCGACGAATTCGACCAAGAGCCGGGCTTTCGGTACGTCCTCGAGGTCGAGGTCACGGAGATCCCCGACCCTCCCGCGGACGGATCGAGCCTGTCGTACCGGCTGATCCGCATCAGCAGCAGAGCCGCGGCCTGAGCTCGTCCTCGAGGACGACACGTGGAGGTTTGCCTGAATCGTGCCGACCCGCCGCCCGGCCCGCGTCGGCGGTCTGGCGGCCGTGCGGTACCGGCTGCGGCGGTTCCATCCGTACACGGGCGACGCTGACCTCGACGCCGCGTTCTCGACGTTCGACGCCGTCGTCGTCCCGCCCTCTAACGGGCGTAGCGGTGTGCCGCTCGTGTCTCTCCTGAACGGGATCACGGAAGGGCTCGACCGGAGCATTCCCGCTGCGAAGGCCCTCTCGAAGGCGGGCTTGGGCGCCGTCTTGATCGACACACCCCTCGGCGGAGGGCACCCGGGAACGGATCTCGCCGAGATGGCCCGGCGCGGCGTCGCCCTCGACGTCCCGCTCGCCCGGCGCTTGTCCACGGCGTCGCTACGGACCTGCCTGCCGTGTTCGGTCTCGTCGAGGGCGAGCATGGACTGGGAGCCGAGCGGCGCGCCCTGTTCGGCGTCAGCGTCGGGTGCTTGCTCTCGAGCCTGGCGTTCGCCCGCGACGGAACCGGAGATCGGCTGTTCGGCGCCATCGGCTACCCCGATCTGCCGACGATGTCGCGAGGGCTGGTC
>NZ_JBARYR010000710.1:0-5521 GCF_049648075.1 Rubrivirga sp.
GGTCGAGCCCGGCGACCGCGACCGCCAGCCCGAGCGCGCGAGGCTCTACTTCGGGGGCCAAGCGGAGCGGCCCGCCGTGCACCTCGTGCGCCGGACGCTCCACGATTAACGCCGTCCCGGCCCCGGACCCTACAGCGCGGCTTCTTATATTTGGGCCGACCCACGATTCCGACGTCCCCCCGCCCGGATGACAGTTACGAGACGGACCAGCCGAGACTCCAGTAGCGACCAGAGCACCGACGGATCGCCGGACAGGAGAGGTAGCTCCGGCGACCAGGGAGACTCGGGCGCACCGTCCTGGCTCACTTCGGAGGCCAAGGAGACGCGTCGGACGACGACGCGGAGCTTCCGGCTCTCCCCGTCCGAGTGCGACCGGATCGACGGCGCGGCCGAGGGGGTCGGCATGACGACGTCGGCTTACCTCCGGTCTCGCGTGTTTGGCCCAGGGCCGGACATCGCCGCGTGGCGGCGAACCTACGAACTCGTCGTCGAGCTCGAGGCCGAAGCGGAGCAGCAGCCCCTCTCCGCTGAGCGGGTCAGGGCGTTCAAGACGGCCGTCGAAGAGATCGCCCTCGGCGTGTTCTCCGATGAAGAGGCGGGGGCCTAGCCCCGTCGGAGAGCGTCTTTGGCCGTCCTAATCCCACAGAGAAGCGTCGTCGTCGTCGTTTAATATGTTTAAGAACGTTTAGAACGTTTACGGCTGGTATCTGACTGGGGGACAACGGGATGCGGGCGATCAGATACCACTCTATGGGGCGTGGGGCACCACTCTGTGGGGCGAACCATACCACTCTATGGGGCGTGAGATACCACTCTGTGGGGCGAACCATACCACTTTATGGGGTGGCCGGGAATCGCTGAATGGGAGCCGGGAGAGCCGTTTATGACACCCCGTCTCGCGACCCCTACCATTTTATGGGGTGAGGGGTACCACTCTATGGGGTCAGGGGCCTAGACGCTGTCGCTGGGGAGCCGTCACATACCACTCTATGGGGACGTGTGGTCTCTGAGCGTCCGCCGTATTACACTCCGTGCAGCGCGCCGGTACCGGCGGCTCCGCCGACCTTGCGCCCCCCTCGCCCGAGCGGTACCCTGCCCGTCCACCGCCCCCTTTCATGTTGCCCGGACCGCTGGAGATCAAGAAGCACGTTGGGGCGATCCACGTCAAGGCCCCGCTCTCGTTCCTCCAGCGGAAGGCGGCCAACGTCCTCCTCCTCAACGCCTACGACGAGCTCCCCGACGAATCGGTCATCGAGCACTCGATCAAGCTCACGGACCTCGCCGAGGCCGTCGGGTTCAACTCGAAGAACTCGTCGTACCTCCGGGAGGCCCTGGAGACGCTCGTCGAGACGAAGGTGGTCTGGAACGTGCTCGACGCCGAGGGCCGGGAGGGGTGGGGCGCCAGCGGGCTCCTGGCTCAGGCCTACGTCGAGCCGGGGTCCGGGACGTGCCAGTACGCCTATTCGCCCCGGCTCCGCGCGCTCCTCTACAACCCGGCGATCTACTCCCGGATCAACCTGACGGTCCAGACCCGGTTCAGCTCGGGGACCGCGCTCGCGCTCTACGAGAACTGCCTCCGGTTCCTGAACGTCGGGACGACCGGTTGGATCGACGTCGGCGACTGGCGGGGCCTCCTCGGCGTCGGCGAGGACCAGTACACGGCGTTCTCCGCGTTCAACCAGAAGGTGCTGGCGCGGGCCGTGAAGCAGGTCAACGCCCACAGCGATATCCGGATCGAGATGGAGAAGAAGAAGGAGGGGCGCCAGATCGCGGCCCTCCGCTTCAAGGTCACGGCGGCCCCCGCCTTCGAGACGGCCTCCCTGCCGAGCGGCGACGGCTCGTCGTCGGGCCGACTCCGGCTGTCCGAGTTCGGGCTGACCTCGAACCAGACGGACGAGGTGCTGGAACTCGCCCCCGAGCAGGTCGAGCGGAACCTGGCCCACGTCGAGGGCGACCTGGTACGGGGCAAGAAGATCGGGAAGCTCGGGGCGTACACGTACCGGGCGATCACGGAGGACTGGGCGGGCTCGACGGCGAAGGGGGAGCGGACGCAGGCGTCGCTCTTCGAGGGGGCGGTGGCAGGAGCGAGCGCTCAGGCCCCGCCCGCGTCGGAGGTTCTGGCCGGCGAGGCCGCTCGGCGCGACCGGGAGGCAGCGCAGGCGTCGCGGCTCGACGCCCGCATCGCCGAGCTCGACGCCGAGGCCCGGGCGGTCCTCGACGCCGAGGCCGTCCGCGTGCTCCAAAGCCAGCCGTACCCCGGGTGGCAAGAGGTGGAACGGGCCATCGAGGGGGGAACGGAGAGCGACCTCGGCCCAGCGAGCGGGGGCGCGCTCCGGATGGCCCGGCGCGATGTCGTGGCCGTGTGGCTTGAGCGCGGCGAAGGTCAACAGTGACCGGCGTCGTTCTGATACGGAAGTGCCGTTATTGCAAATATTACTGGTCCCCTTGAACCAGTCGACCCCAGACCTGAACCGGAGCGTGCCGGACGTCGAGGCCGATGAGCCAACGTGGGCGACCGTCGGAGAGCCCGGAGTCGCGTCTTACGCGGCGTTCAATCTGGACATGTTCGACCTCGAGTGCCCACGGGCTCGCATCTCGCCGTTCGTCTGCTACACCGAGGCGGCGGCGTTCGTCCGTGTCAACTTCTGGTTCAACGGGGTCGACTACTGGGATGGAGAGCAGTGGGTGCTTGACGTCCGGGGCGAGGTGCTCCTGCCGGGCGGCCCAGCCCAGAAGCAGCGACTCCGCGAGTTGGCGGCGGAGCTGGCGCGCGCCGACTCAGCCCTCCGTCGAGCGGCCCTGCTCCTCGGCCGTGAGGACCTGGCGGGCGACGCTCGGGGCGTGGGTCCGAGGCTAAGCGAGACGGCAAACGTGGTGGGAGACGCCGTGGTCCGGCTCAGGGCTGCTGCTGGTGTGCCGCTGGGCTAACTCGTGAACGTGAGGAAGAGCATCTCAGTCAGCTCTGGATAACTTATGAGAATGAGGCTTCTCGGAAGTCGTAGCTTCGGCGACCTGACTCTCCGACTGTTTGCGCGGATCAGGTGATGGGCGGACTGACCTTGCAATAACGGAATGACCGAGTTTCGCCTCCCCATCCCATCACTTGTCACCGTCGAGGTCGTCCATCCACGGTCCGGCCCCAACCCTGCCACCATCTACCTCGCGCGCCTGGCTCCGGGGAGCCGCCGGACCATGCGCGGGGCGCTTGCGACCGTGGCCGCGATCTGCGTGCCGGATGCCGATCCAGCGCCTGACCCCGAAGCGTTTCCCTGGGAGGCGTTCCGGGCCGAGCATGCGAAGGCCGTCCGCGCGGCCCTCGCCGAACGCTTCAAGTACACGACGGCGAATAAGATGCTCTCAGCTTTGCGCGGCGTTCTGCGGGAAGCGTGGGAGTTGGGACTGATGGAGACGGAGCAGTACCACCGGGCCGCGGCCGTCCGCGCTGTCAAGGGCTCGAGTGCGGCGGCGGCGACCGGGCGCTCCCTCGCCAGAGGCGAACTGCGCGCGCTGATCGAGGCGTGCTTGACTCCGGTGTCTCCACGCAAGGGCGACGCGCCCATCGTGACCGAGAAAGGTCAGCGTGATGCGGCGCTCGTGGCGCTGGGCTACGGGTGCGGGCTTCGGCGCGACGAGCTGGCGACACTCATGGTCGGCGACCTCGACCTCGTTCAGCGGCGCGTCGTAGTGCGCGGGAAGGGCAACAAGGAGCGCGTGGTGCCAATCCCTCCGGGCGCGTTCCACGCGCTGCGGGATTACCTCGCCATCCGCGTGGAGAGACTCGTCGACGCCAGCGACGAGCCCACCCTCCTCTCACCTATATATAGGGCGACGCCGCTCTTCGTCCGAGCGCGTCGCGGTGGACAACTGGACCGTGACGCCGAGTCGCTCACGGGACAGGCGGTCTACCACGTGTTGAAGAAGCGCGCGAAGGAGGCCTGCGTCGAGGCGTTCAGCCCCCACGACCTGCGCCGTAGCTACGTCGGCGACCTGCTCGACGAAGGCGCGGACTTGTCGGTGGCGCAGCAGCTCGCTGGCCATGCCAGCCCCACGACCACTGCGGGGTACGACCGCCGTGGGGAGCGGGCGAAGGAGCAGGCGGCGTCGCGGTTGGACATCCCGTACGACGGGTGACGAGCCCTCGCCACTGAGAGACTGACTGTGAATGCAGCCCGACCCTCCCCACACCGTCATTCCCGGCCCCGACCGGGAATCCAGAGTCGGGGCACCGTGCTAGGCTCGCTGGATTCCCGCGTGCGCGGGAAAGACGGCGGGGAAGAGAGCATTCATAGTCAGTTTCTGAGAGCACAGTCAATCGTGCGTCGCTAGAGTGAACCCAAGCCCCCGAGTGGTCTCACGTTCAGATTCGACTGCCGAGACCCGTGAGGGGTCATCGAGGGACCCATCAATAACGGCGTGGCCGGGCTCCCCCATCGTGAGCCGGATGGCCTCAGCTACGACAAGGGCTGACGTTGCGAGTCCGACGAAAGAAGCGCCCACGGCCGCGCCTGCCATTTGGACCACGCCGCACGCATCGAGGCCGCGCTGGCGGCGCTCCTCAGCAAGATCACGGTACGCCCCGCTGAGTTGTTGCTCGTCGGGAAGAGCGGCGGCCGAGGTATCGGCCCAGACGTCGCGCGCGCGGTCTGACCCAGGGAACCCGTTGAGCTGGAAGTCAAGGAAGTCGTCGTTCCCGCTGCCGAGGCCCGCGTCCACGACACGGCCGAAGCCGACGTCGTCCAGTAGGGACCGCGCTCCCACGCTGTCCACGCCAAAAAGGGCGAGTTGTGGGTCGGTTGGCTGAGCCCGCGTGGCGGCGTCGAGGCGGCGCTCGATCAGTCGCGTCTCCATCCCGCAGGCCTCCATCCAGTCCGCGGCGATGCGGGTCTTGCGGCGGCCGATGTCGGCTTGGAACGTCAGCGGAGACGTGCTCCGGTTCGCGTCGGTAGCTCGGTCGTCGTCCTGGAGCGTGAGCAGTACGGCGGAGGGGTCGGCGTACGGGAGACAAGACAACGTCCAGAGGTACGCCTGCCCGAGATGTCCGAGCCCCACGAGCCAAAGCGACTGGGGCAGGACGTCCAGGTCCGGCCCAGACTCCGCCCGTTGCCACGGGACGCCAGGCGTCCAAAGAGCGACCCCGGCAGGACGACGTGCAGCGAGAGCCGAAAACCCCGAGAGGTGCTGGAACACCTCGGAGACGGCGAGGGCACCGGCCGCAACACCAGCCATCGGCGTTGCCGTTGGCTCGATGGACGCTGCGCCCGGCAGCACGCCCCCGTTCCACCCAGACACCGACGCGGCAAGCACGAGATCGGTGTCGATATCTAGACGGGTATCGCCGACGGTGAACACGGGCGTCCCGTCGGGGGGAGGCCCCGTTCGCCCTCCCAAACGGAGCGCGGCCTCGGCGAGCGTCGTCGCGTGCGGGACCGGAACGAGAAGGCGCTCGCCGAGCGCGCCCGAGACGAAGACGCCGCCCAGCATGCAGCGGGCGGCGGCGTTGACGGCTGTGAGGAGCGTGGCC
>NZ_JBARYR010000711.1:0-5687 GCF_049648075.1 Rubrivirga sp.
GGCCCGCTCCACGGCATCCCGTACGGCGCCAAGGACCTGCTCTCCGCTCGCGGCGCCAAGACGACGTGGGGCGCGGCGCCCTATCAGGACCAGGTCATCGAGGACGATGCCTTGGTCGTCCGCCGCCTCGAGGACGCGGGCGCCGTCTTGGTCGCCAAACTGACGCTCGGTGCCCTCGCGTGGGGCGACGTCTGGTTCGGGGGCACGACCAAGAACCCCTGGAATCCCGACGAGGGCTCGAGTGGGTCGAGCGCCGGGCCGGGCTCGGCCGTCTCAGCGGGCTTGGTCCCGTTCGCCATCGGCAGCGAGACCCTTGGTTCGATCGTGTCGCCCTCGACGCGGAACGGCGTCACCGGCTTGCGCCCGACGACCAACCGCGTCCCGACGGACGGGGCCATGGCGTTGTCGTGGAGCATGGACAAGCTCGGCCCGATGACGCGAAATGCCGTCGACGCCGCCCTCGTCTTCGACGCCATCCGTGGCCCGGCCGACGGCTCGCCCGACGCCGCCTTCCCCTTTGCGCCGTCGAGCCCGCTCTCGGACCTCCGCATCGGCACGACGGTCCCCACGGACGACCTCGAGGGCGACGCTCAGCTCGCCGACCGCGACACGGTCGAGGTGCTGCGCGGGTTGGGCGTCGAGCCCCGGCGTGTCGAGTGGCCGAGCGAGTTTCCGGTCGGGCCGCTGCGGCTCATCTTGGAGGCCGAGGCGGCCGCGGCGTTCGGCGAGTTCACGCGCTCGCGCGAGATCGACGGGCTCGTTCGCCAGACGCGGGACTCGTGGACGGCCGTGTTCCGCCACGCCCGGTTTATCCCGGCCGTCGAGTACATCAACGCGAACCGCATCCGCACCCAGCTCATGCGCGCCATGACGGCCTTGTTCGACCAAGTCGACGCGCTGGTCGTGCCGAGCTTCGACATCGGCATCTTGATCACGAACCTGACGGGCCATCCGGCCGTCGCGATCCCGAACGGTCTCTTCCCCGTCGAGGGCCATCCCGAGCGCCGAAGCCCGCACTCGATCACGGTCGTCGGGCCGCTGTGGGGCGAGCACCACGCGCTCCGCGTGGCCCACGCGATCCAGGATGCGACCGATACGCACCTCCAGAGACCGCCCACGAGCTGATGAACATGTGAGGTACACCTGGGGCGGGGCTGTAATGGTCTCGGGTGTCACACAAATGCGTCACCAAACGGAGATGTAAACGCACGCGTGGAGGAATCCGGGTGCCCCTCTCGTTCCTTGGAGGCATCCCACCACCGCCCGCCATGACGGCCATCGACCTCCGCCGGATCGCACTAGCGACCGTCCTCATCGCCCTCAGCATCACGCTCTCCGCCTTCGACGTCCCGCTCTAGCGTCAGCAAAAAAAACGCCCCCGACACAGGGCCGGGGGCGCGAGAGTCGGCCTCGAAAACCGTCAGGCTGGCGGGGCCAACGAGACTACTTCGTGTCGATGGTCACCTTGTCCATCGTGTCGCCCTGCTTGATCGCGTCCACGACGTCCTGGCCCTCGACGACGTTGCCGAAGACCGTATGCCGTCCGTTGAGGTGCGGCTGGGGCGCGTGCGTGATGAAGAACTGAGAGCCGTTCGTGTTCGGCCCCGAGTTCGCCATCGAGAGCGATCCGGTCTCGTGCGTCAGCGGGTTGCCGACCGTCTCGTCCTCGAACTTGTAGCCCGGCCCGCCGGTGCCGGTGCCCTGCGGATCGCCGCCCTGGACCATGAAGTTGGGGATCACGCGGTGGAACGTGAGCCCGTCGTAGAACCCGTCCTTTGCGAGGGTCACGAAGTTGTTGACGGTCTTGGGCGCGTGCTCCGCCGAGAGGTCGATGACGATGTCGCCGCGGTTGGTCGAGATCGTCGCGCGGTAGTCCGCGTCGGTATCGATCGTCATCTCCGGGGCGGAGGAATACTGCTTAGCCATTCTTAAGGGTTGGGTTGGGGTGTGCGGTAAACGGGAGCGCGTGCGTGCGGTTCGACCTCGAGGGCGCGTGAGAGGGCGAGAAGAGGTGAAGAGCGATGCTCGCTGACTGCCCGAGGAGCGGTGCGAGCACGGGCGGTCGCTGCCCTCGAGGGCGGCACGGGGACCTGCGGCTGGCCCTCGTCGTCCTCGATATCAGCCGACCGGGACGGCTGCTGTGGGCGCGCCGTCTCCGCGCGACTCCGGCGCGTCGAACTGCCGCTCGGCCAAGTCCGCGTAGAGCCCGCCGAGCGCGACCAGCTCCTCGTGCGTCCCTTCCTCGACGACCCGTCCGGCCTCGAGGACGACGATCCGGTCCGCGTCGCGGACGGTCGCCAGGCGATGGGCGATGACGAACGTGGTCCGGCCGCTCATCAGCTCGTCGAGGGCCTCCTGCACCGCGGCCTCCGAGGCCGCATCGAGGGCGGAGGTCGCCTCGTCGAGCAGCAGGATCGGCGGGTCTTTGAGGAGGGCCCTCGCAATCGCCACGCGCTGTCGCTGTCCGCCCGAGAGCTTGACGCCGCGCTCGCCGACGGGCGTGTCGTAGCCCTCGGGCAACGTGTCGATAAACTCGTGCGCGTACGCCGCCTTGGCCGCGGCCTCGACCTCGAGGTCGGTCGCGTCGAGCCGCCCGTAGCGGATGTTGTCGCGGAGCGAGACGCCGAACAGCTCGACGTCCTGGGCCACGACCGCCACGCCGTCGCGGACGCTCGCCAGGGTCGCGTCCTTGACGTCGACGCCTTCGATCGAGACGGTGCCGGTGTCCGCGTCGTAGAAGCGGGGGATCAGGTTGAGCAAGGTCGTCTTGCCCGCGCCGCTCGGCCCGACGAGCGCGATCGTCTCGCCCGGCGCCGCTCGGACGGTCACGTCGGTCAGGATGGGCTGGCCGTCTTGGTAGGCGAACGACACGCCCTCGAGGACGACGGATCCGCGCACGTCCTCGAGGACGATGGCGTCCTGCCTCTCCACGATCTCGGGCTCGGTGTCGAGCAGCTCGAACAGGCGGTCGGAGGCGCCGGCAGCGCTTTGAAACGACGTGTAGAGGCGGCCGGCTCCGGCCACGCTCCGCGCGATATTGAGCGCGTAGAAGATGAACGCGACCAGCTCGCCGGCCGTCAGCCGGTCTTGCAAGACCTCTTTGCCGCCGTACCAGAAGATGACCACCAGGGCGACGGAGAACGCCAGGCCGACGCTGTTCCAGAACGCGGCCACGATCCATGCGCGTCGCTTCGAGGTCCCGAACAGCGCCTCCACGGCGTCGCGGTAGCGCCCGACCTCGTACGGCTCCCGGCCGAACGCTTGCACCACGCGAACCGCCGTGATCGCTTCCTCAGCGACGGCCGTCGTATCGGCGAGCTGGTCCTGGATCGTCCTCGAGAGCTTCCGCACGACCTGGCCGAAGTACCGCATCGCGATCGCGATCGGCGGGACGACGGCGAAGATGACGAGCGACAGCCGCCAGTTGAGCGCCAGCATCAGCGCCACCGACCCGACCATGGTCAGCGACAGCCGCAGGACCTCTGCCAGGTCGCTGGTCGCAGCCGACTGGATCTTCGAGACGTCGTTGGTGAGACGGCTCGTGATCTCGCCCGTCCGCTGGTCCGAGAAAAACCGAAGACCGAGTCGGTGGAGGTGACTGTACAGGCGCTGCCGCAGGTCCGTGACGACGCGCTCGCCGGTCCAGTCCATCAGGTACGTGCCCGCAAACCCGAGCACGGCCTGCAACGCGAACAGGCCCAGCAGCGCCAGCGCCAGCGTGTCCAAGAGCGGCCCATTCGCGGCCTCGAACACCGAGTCGAGCAACCGCTGCAACCCGAGCGGGACGACCAGCCCGACGGCCGTCCCCAACAGCGTAAACACGATCGCCGCCACGAGCCGCCCGCGGTAGGGGCGCGCAAACGACAGAATCCGGCCCAGCGTCTTGGCGAGGGAGCGCGGCGCGTCAGGTGTTGCCATGCGCCGTCAACGGTCGCGCGCAGCACGGGGGTTCGTTCCTCACGAACGCCTCATGCGGGACGTCCTCGAGGTCGCTAGTCGTCGCGCGCCGTCGACGGGGTGCGGTCGACGGCCTCGTCGCCGTCCTCGACGCGAGGGCTCGACTTGAGGTCGTCGTCCAGCGTTCGGCCGACGTACGCGTTGCCGGCCTCCGCCACGCGGGCGCCGTCCTCGACCTCCGAGGCCGCGGGAGCAGCATCTCGTTCGAGGTCCATCGAGGGCACTGCGTCTTGAGGTTGCTCAGGCTTGCGTGGAGTGGGAGAGTCGGACATGGGAGACGAGGGATGGGAGCTCCTCGAACCAGCAGCCGGCCGTCGGGTTGCGCCCTCGAGGTCGGCATCCGTCTTGCGTCTAACGCTTCTAGAGTCGCACAAGATGGGGAGAACCACTAGTTTGCAGGCGCGCCACTGCCACCACCATGTCCCAAGGCGCCTCTAACGACCCTGAGGTCGAGGCACTCCTCGAGGCCATCCGCACCGGCCAAGCCGACGCGTCGGCCCTGTACCGGCAACTCTACGACGAGCTCCACGGGCTCGCACGTGCGCAGCGTGCGCGCTGGCAGGGCAACTGGACCATGAACACGACGGCCTTGGTCCACGAGGCGTACGTCAAGCTGGTCGGCAAGACCAACTTCGAGAGCCGCGCGCACGTCCTGGCGACGGCGAGCCGGGCCATGCGCCAGGTACTGGTGAGCTACGCCGAGGCGCGGAGCGCCCAGAAGCGCGGCGGGTCGACGCCCGACCTGCCCCTCGACGAGGCCGTCGCGCACCTGCTCACCGACGACCAGGCCGACGAAGTGCTGGCCCTCAACGACGCCCTCGCCAAGCTCGCCGAGGCCGACGAACGCGCCGCCCGCATCGTCGAGTGCCGCTACTTCGGGGGGCTTTCGGTCATCGAAACCGCCGAAGCCCTCGAGGTCTCCGAAGCGACCGTCACGCGGGGGTGGCGGGCGGCCCGCGCCTGGCTCTACGGCGAGCTCAAGGACGACCGTCTGTTGAGCAACTCCTGATCTCCGCTCACACCGGACGCGATGTCCGACCGCTGGCAACTCCTCGAGCGCCTCTTCTCTGAGGCCGTCGACCTAGCTCCTGACGAGCGGGCGGCCTACCTCGAGGACGCGTGCCGCACCGACGGTGCGCCCGACCGGGGTCTCCGAGAGGAGGTCGAACGGATGCTCGCCCTCGACGCCCAGGCCGGCGGCCTCTTCGAGGGCGTCGTGGCGGGCGGATTACCGGCGCCGGTCGAGCGGGCAGTCCCGTCACAAGTCGGACGGTGGAGGATCCGGGGCCGTGTGGGCGAAGGAGGCATGGGGGAGGTCTTCGAGGCCGTCCGCGCCGACGGCACCTACCAGCGGCGGGCCGCGATCAAGCTGGTCCGCCCCGGCCTCGCGCCCGACGTCCTGACGCGGTTTCGCGCCGAGCGCCACCTGCTCGCTCGCCTGGACCACCCCGCCATCGCGCGCCTCCTGGACGGCGGGACCGCGGGCGACGGCCGCCCCTACCTCGCCCTCGAGTTCGTCGACGGCGTCCCGATCACCGACTATGCCGACCGGCGTCGGCTCGGCCTCGAAGCTCGGCTCCGGCTGTTCGCCCAGGTCTGCGACGCCGTCGCCTACGCGCACCGGCAGCTGGTCGTCCACCGCGACCTCAAGCCGTCGAACGTGCTCGTAAGCGTAGAAGAGGGGCGGCCGGTCGTCAAGCTGCTCGACTTCGGCATTGCCCGACTGGCTG
>NZ_JBARYR010000712.1:0-3701 GCF_049648075.1 Rubrivirga sp.
CGCCGGATCTTGCACGGAGCCGAGCGCGACTGCGGAGCGGGCGCGGACGACGCTGTCGGGGCTCGACAGGAGCTCGACCAGTCCGGGGCCATCGCGACGTACCTGGAGGTCGACGATCTCTTGGAGATCCGTGCGCTCCAAGAGCCCGTCGGCCGCTCGCGTGGGGCCGTCCTCGAGGGCGGCCGTGGAGGCGCAGCCGGAGACGGAGAGGACGGCGAGGGCGATCAGCAGGCGCACGGTGTGGTGGGACGGGCGCCCGCCGACGTGCGGACGCGGTGCGAGAGGGAGGACGAAACCTCTAGACCCCAGGATGTCGTGTCCTGGGTCCATTGTGGGAGAGGCGGGACTCGAACGGCGTACTTCCCTTGCGGGACGGTGCGAGCAAAGAGGGGTTTCAGGGGTTCTAATGCGGTTTGATCGGGCCGGGTGCGAACGTCGAACGCACTGGAAAGCAAAAATAGTTTTACCTTCCGCTGTTACCAAACTCGATCTCGTGGCCTCCGTCCGACTCACACTCCAGACCCGGAAGATCCGACGTGATGGTACCGCCCCGGTGTGGCTCCGGGTCACGGTCAACCGAAAAAGCCGGTACACCTCGACCGGCGTCGCCGTCGAGCCGAAGTACTGGAACAACGACAAGCAGCTCGTGCGCCGCTCGCACCCGCTGGCCGACGCCTTCAACGCCAAGCTGGCCGACTTGGTGATCGTGGCCACGCAGGCCACCCTCGAGGGCGGCACCGCTCAGGCCGTCAAGGAACAGCTCGGCGGGGGGACCGGGAGCCTGTCGGCGTTCTTCCGGCGTCACATCGACGACCTCGAGGCACGCGGCGCGTTCTGGCAGTGGAAGAAGTACCGGACGACGCTGGGCAAGCTGGAGGCCGCGCTCGGTCCCGAGGGGAAGACGACGGACGTCCAGTTCAAGGACTTGGACCGGCACGCGCTCGTCCGGTTCGAGCGCCACCTCCGCAAGGCGTGCGGGAACGCGCCCAACACCATCCGTAAGGAGATGCAGCGGCTCCGGCGCGTGGTCCGCGGTGCTGTCCGGGCCGACCTCTTGAAGCCCGGCGACGACCCGTTCCTCTTGTACGACCAGCCGAAGGGGGAGAGGCCCGACCGCCTCAAGCTCTCGATCGACGACGTGCTCGCCATCGCGGCCGTCCTCGAGGTCGACGGCGTACCCATCGAGGACGGGTCGGCCTTGGCGATCGCCCGCGACGCGTTCGCGTTCAGCTTCTACGGCGGGGGCGTCCGGTTCTCCGACGTCGCCACGCTCCGGCCTGAGCACGTCCGCACCGTCGACGGGGTGCCCCGTCTGGAATACCGGATGCTCAAGACGGGCACGCTCGTCGACCTCCCGCTGCCCCCGCCTGCCGTGGCGATCGCGGAGCGGTACGCCGACGGCGGGGCGTTCCTGTTCCCGATGCTGGAGGCCGCCGACGACGACGACCCGGTCCGGCTCCGCCGCCGCATCTCGTCTTGGAATACCCGTGTGAACGCCGCTCTCAAGACGCTGGCCACGGCCGCCGAGATCGACCAAGCCGAGCGCGTCAGCTTCCACGCCTCGAGGCACGCCTACGCCGTGTTCGCGGCCTCGAAGTCGGGCGACCTGTTCGCCATCTCGAAGGCGCTCGGGCACACCTCGCTCCAGGTCACGCAACAGTACCTCCGGTCGTTCGACCGCGACGCGACGGACCGCCTCTCCGAACAGCTATGGACCTAGACGACGCCCCCGACTACCTGGGCCTTCCCCCGGAACAAAACGGGCTTCTGGGAGGACCCGCGTCCGCTCTCCAGTCGCTAGGCTGGTGGCGCGCGCCCGACTGGCTGCTGCCTGACGCGGAGCGAGAGGCACGTAGCCAGGCCCTACGCGCGGAAGACTGGGCAGGGTTCTGGGAAGCGAACGGCGCGGGGATAGCGCCGCTCTGGGATCGGTACGCGACCCAACTCGACGCCGGCGCATACGCATCCCTCCGCGCTAAACAGGAAGACCTAGCGAGGGAACTGGCGGACGTTCGGGAGAGGGAGGCCGCATACCGTCGCGTGTTCAAGGACAAGCTTCCCGCTCGGGGAGAGCCACCTAATCACTTCTCCGCCGGGCTCAACGTCTGGGTCCGCCGCGGGGACGGCCTCGACTTCCAGCACGGGGTTCTGGCCGCCGTGCTGGAAGAGGAGCGAATGCGGGGTGCCGTTCGCGCTTGGGCGGACAGGACGGAAGAAGAAAAAAGGGGACTGATCGAAGAGTCGAGAAGCCCCTTCGCCTACCTCAACTCCGTACTCGTTGCCCTCGCAGAGCATGGGATAGGCAGCCTCGCCGAACTGGAGCAGAAAGGCGTCCCGTTCGCCACGGCCGGGCTGGAGTCTCTGCCTGGAGAGCTCCCACTACCCGACGACGCCCCGGTGAACAACTCCGTGGCCCGAACACTACGGCGCGAAGTCGAGCGCATCACCGGGGCTCTCCCGAGCACCGTCCGTCAGGTGTGCGAAGTCGCGCTCCAGCACAAACGGGAGCTCCAAGCGAAGGGCTAGGGGCGGACAGCCGGACACCGCCGGACAGTTCGTCCTTGTCCGACTTCTTGCACGGTGGGTTCCGAACCTGGCATCACCGATCCCCCCTCCGCGATGGAAGCGCCTCCTAATACACTCGACGACCTCGTCCCGCTGATGCTCGCTCAGGCGATCCGGCCGGCTGTCGTTGACGTCCTGGCCGACGTCCTACCCGAGCAGGTTCGGCGCGCGCTGGCCAAGCCGTACTACACGGTGCCGGAGGTGATGGACCTGACGGGCTGGAGCCGCCGCAAGGTGGACTACCTCCGGGAGCGCCGGGAGGTCGACTTCATCAAGAGGGGCCGAACAGTTCTGTTTCCCGCCGAGGCCTTGCACGCCTACCTCGACGCCGGCCTCGTGTCGGCCCGCAAGACAATCGCGTCCCCCTGACGCAACACCGCCCGCCTGGCATGGAGCCGGACGGGCGGTGCCTTTTCAACCGGCGACGCCCCACGAGCCTACCAAGCAACGGGGAACCGCCGACACGACGACGAAGCGATGCAACAACGTACATCCCACCGCGCCGACCGCGCAAACCGCCGAGCCCTCGAAGGGTTCTTCGCCGCCCCGGCCTTGAGGCTGGACCGTGCCGGCTACCGGCCGGACCGATCGCTCTCCCTGAGCCCCCCCGAGCGCCGCGACCTGGCACGTCTGGACGCCATCGGCCGGACCCCCGTCCTCGACCGGACGCCCGACGACCACGCCTTCGAGGACGCCTTCGAGATCGCGTCCGGTTGGCCCTCCGCCGTCGGTGCCGCCATCGAGGGGCTTCTAGCTGGCCACCGCGCCGCCGAGCGCCGGGCCGGGCACCCCATCGCCCTGTGCCTGAGCGTCGACTCGTCCGAGCTGGACACCGAGACCGCCGCCGACGTGCGCGCTGCAATCGTTCGCGGGGCCGCATCGTGAGCGACCGCCGCGATTTCCTCCGGGCCGAGGTCTACCCCCGGCTCTCGGCCCGCGCCGTCTACGACCACCCCGCCCACCGAGTCCATGGGCGCGGTACGCTCCGGGGCGGCTGCCCCTTCCACGATAGTGCCTCGGGGACCTCGTTCACTATCACCGAAGGCGACCCCGACTTTCAGTTCTGGTGCGGCGGATGCGCCGGCGGCGGCGACGCCGTCACCTACGTCCACAGCCTACGCGTGGGGCGGATCGAG
>NZ_JBARYR010000713.1:0-2600 GCF_049648075.1 Rubrivirga sp.
GCGATGGAGCGCGACCGGTCCGAGGCCGTCGCCACGTTCATGACCGACCTGTTGTCCGAGTTCGACCCCAACCGCTCGGCCGGCGGCGACCTCGATGCGACCGAGGTCTTAGACCGGGCGGCGGCACGCGTCGAGACAGAGCTCGCCGACGATCCGGCGGTCCAGGCGCGCTTGCTCGACGCCATCGGGCAGATCTACCAGAGCTACGCCCGCTTCGAGCCGGCGGACCAGGCGCTGCGCACCTCCCTCGAGATCCGCCGACGGTTGTTCGGGCCGGGCCACCCCGACGTGGCGCGAAGTCTGTACAACCTCGCCTGGCTCGACCACGTCCGTGGGGACTACCTCGAGGCCGATTCCCTCTACCGCGTCGCCCTCGAGGTCCAGAAGGAAACGCTCGGCGAGAGGCACGCCGAAACGGCCGCGACCATCGAGGGGCTCGGGTTGCTCGCCCGAGCCGGCGGCGACCTCGAGGCCGGCGAGCGGTTGCTGCGCGAGGCGCTCGAGATCCGAGAGGAGGTGTTGCCCATCGGCCACCCCGACCGTGTCTCGAACCTGAACGCGCTCGCGGCCTTGCTCAGCGAGGCCGGTCGCCCCGACGAGGCGGAGCCGTTGTTCCGCGAGGTCGTCGAGGCCCGCCGCCGGAGCCTGGGGACGCACGCCCAGACGGCCCAGTCCCTCAACGATTACGCCGCGCTCTTGATCGCGCGCGAGGACTATACGGCGGCGCAGGGGTTGTACGTCGAGGGCCTGGAGATGCGCCGGGCGCTGCTCGGCTCTAGCCATCCGCACGTGGCACAGTCGCTGAGTCACGTGGGGTGGTCGCTTCAGAGCCAGGGACGTCCCGAGGCCGCTGAGCCGTACTACCGCGAGGCCTTCGCGATTCGGAGACGGGCGTTCGGGGACCAGCACGTCGCCACGGCCAACAGCCGGCTGATGCTGGGTGAGGTCCGCTACCAGCAGGGCGACATCGAGGGCGGCCTCGAGGAGGTCGAGCGGGCGGTCACGACGTTCACGGCGTTGCTCGGGACCGACGACCGGTCGGCGCTCAGCGCGCGACTACGGGCGGCCGAGATCCACGCCGAGATCGGCAACGCCTCCGAGGTCCAGGCCTTTCTCGCGGCGGCGGCTCCGGCCCTCGTCCGGGAGTACGGAGCCGACAGCGACCGCGCCCGCCGCGTGAGCGCGCTTCGGTCGCCGTCCCTCGCGTCGACCTCGAGGTAGCGTTCTCGGGGACTCCGGCACGCCTCCCGGACGTGGCGCGTTGTATCGTTGGTTTTCCCCCCGGCTCACACCGTGTCCTCCTTCCTCGCCCGAGCGGGCCTCGGCCTGATCCTGCTTGCAGGGTCGGTCGGAGCGACGCCATCGTCCAGGCTTTCCAGCGCTCTCGATCACTACCAGCGCATCGCTGCGTCTGGCGGCTGGGAGGCCATGCCGGACGGCCCGCTGGTCCGGCCCGGAGAGACGGACGAGGTCCAAGTCCCGGCGCTCCGTCGTCGTCTCCAAGCCGAGGGCGCTCTCGGGCAGGCGTCCTCGACGGGCGTGACGCTCGATCCGTCCCTGGCCGCGGCGCTCGCGGCCGCTCAGGACCGGATGGGTCTCGCGAACGACGGCGTGATCGGCCCGAAGACGCGCGCGGCGCTCGACGTCCCGGCTCGGGAGCGCGCCCGCCAGATCGAGGTCGCCCTCGACGAGCTCGCGTCCCTCCGCATCCCGGCCTCCGGGCGGTGGGTCCTGGTCAACGTGCCGGAGTTTCGCGTCCGGGCCTTCGAGGACGGGCGCGAGACGATGCGCCAGCGGGCCGTCGTCGGCGCCGACCGCGACGGGTGGCGCACGCCCTTGTTCGAGGACGAGATCGAGTACCTCGAGTTTCGCCCCGTCTGGAACGTCCCGGCCTCGATCGCGATCGAGGAGCTGTTGCCGAAGGGCGCCGACGCCCTCGAGGCCGAGGGGTTCGAGCTGGTCCGCCGGTTCTCGCCGGACGCCGAGGTCCACGTCATGACGCCGGACAACCTCGAGCGGTTGCGCGAGGGGCACCTGCTCATTCGGCAAGCGGCTGGCCCAGGGAATCCGCTCGGCCGCGTCAAGATCATGTTCCCGAACGTCAACAACGTCTACCTCCACGACACCCCCGCGCGGTCGTACTTCGCGCGGGACCTCCGCGCGCTGAGCCACGGGTGCGTGCGCCTGGAGGACCCCGCGGGCATGAGCGCGTGGCTGATGGGCTGGTCGCGGGAGCGCGTCCTCGAGGCCATGAACGGAGGGCCGAGCCGGCGCGTGGATCTGCCGGCCCGCGTCCCGGTCATCTTGGCGGCGCTCCCCGCCTGGGCGGATGACGAAGGCGACGTCTGGTTTGCCGGCCCCGGCTACTCGGAGTAGCGTCCTCGAGGGCGGCCCGCGCAGCGCAAAGCTGCCGCTCTCGAAGGCGACACGGTGAGGCGTGCCCGGCTCGCCTCGAGGCCGGAGAGCCATGACGGCGATTCGACTCGGATCCGGTACTCCCAGAAACGATCCGACGCATGACTCCCGACCGCTGGCGCCTCGTCGCCGATCTCTTCCACCGCGTCGCCGATCTCGAGCCCGCCGAGCGCTCGGCGCTGCTC
>NZ_JBARYR010000714.1:0-2481 GCF_049648075.1 Rubrivirga sp.
GGGCTACCGCGCCTCCCGGTTCGTCCGGCGCAACCGCGTCGCCGTTGTCGGCGCGTCCGCTCTCGTGGTCGCGCTCCTGGGCGGCACGGGCGCGGTGCTCTGGCAGGCGCAGGAAACCGCGCGCGAAGCGGAGCGCGCCAATGCAACACTCGATTACGTCCTCGGCATGTTCGAGACCATCGACCCGGTGGCCCTCGAGGGCGGCGAGATCCGGTCGGCGGACCTGGTGGCGCCGGGGTTAGAGCGAGCCGCCGCCCTCGAGGACCAGCCGCTCGTCCAAGCGTCGCTCCTAGCGGGCTTGGGCCGGCTGAGCGTGAGCCTCGGCCTGTTCACGACCGCCGACTCGGTCCTGAGCCGATCCGTCGAGGTCCGGCGTCGCGTGCAGGGACCGGACCACGCGGACCTGGCCGAGCCGCTGACGTGGCTGGTCCGCTCGAGGACGGCGGAGCGGCGCTACGACGACGCCTTCGAGGCCGGCTTCGAAGCCGTTCGCTTGCTCGGGTCGGCTCGCGATCCCGACGCGCTCGCCCGTGCCCAAATCGCGCTCGCCCAGGTCCACTACCGGCGACGCGAGGATCCCGAGGCGGCGGCTCTCTACCGGTCAGCGTTGGGCCACGCGCGGCAGCCGGAGACGGAGATGGAGGCCACGCTCGGCCTGGCGACGCAACTCGTCGAGGCCGACAGCCTCGAGGCCGCCCTCCCCCTCTTCCAGCAAGCGACTGACCTCGCCACCCGGTCCTTCGGCCCGACCGACCCGCGCACGGCCGACGCGCTCTACGAGTACGCCGACGCCGTCCAGGCCAGCGGCGACCTCGAGGGCGCCGAGCGCGTTCACGAGCAGGCCCTCGAGGTCTACGAGCGCGCCTACGGAAGCGGCGACTATCGGACGGCCCGGAGCTTGTACACCCTCGCCAACCTCCTGCACGAGTCCGACCTCGAGGACGCCGAGCGCTTCTACCGATCCGCCCTCGAGGCCTACAACGCTTCGACACTCGACAGCGACCACCTGTGGCGCGAGTACGTCCGTGTGGCACTCGGCGGTCTGCTGCTCGAGACCGACCGGCCGGCGGAGGCGTTGCCGCTCCTGGAGACCGGCGCTGACGCGTTCGCCGAGGCGTTCGGCGACGAAGACGCTAGCACCCTTTCCGCTCAGACGAACAGAGCGAAAGCCCTTATCCAAATGGGCCGAGCGGCGCAGGGCCTTCCAATCCTCCGAGCGGTCGACGGGGCGCTCGAGCGCGAAGCTCCCAAAGACCCCTTGCGCACGACGGTGCTGGACGCCCTCTCCGGCGCACTCAGGACGCTCGGGCGGCACCGGGAGGCATCGGCCGTCGCTCAGAAGCGGGCGCAGTTGGCGTCCCTCGAGGACGAGTAGCCGTCCTCGAGGGCGCGGTGTCTAGTACCTGGCGCGGAAGCCACCAGCGATCGGCTCCCAATCGAGATTGCCGGGGTCCCCGATGACCTTGACACGACCGCCGTGGAGGAAGTCGAGGTCTTCCGGGGTGAAGCCACGTGCCGGTCGGGGGCGCGGCGGGCACTTGTCGAAGACGTAGCCTCCGAAGACGACGAAGCCTTGGCCAGCCTTCTCACCCTGAGACGGCTCGCAGCGATCTCCGCCACGCGGAAGTGGAAGCGGCCGGCCGATGTTCACAGCGACCTCGTCGCCGATGCGGGACAGAGCCTCTCCAACCAGGAATGCCTCCCCCGGCTGCAACTCGATCCTCTCGCCGCGGATGTGCAGAACCACGGCCTCTCTTCCTGCTTCGACCGCGACCTCTTCCGTCACGGGGTGGATGGTCGTGCCTCCCTCGCTCGAGGCCATGGCGACGGGGACGGATGTACCGACGGAGGCGCTGGGCGACGGCGCCGTGCTTGTATCGCAGGCAACGAGAAGACACGCGAGAAGCAGAGGAGCGAAGCGGAGCATGAGCGGTTCGGGCAGTGGCGGGAAGGACGCACCCTACATACGGGATCCCTCATGGTCAGCCGTCACGCCGTCTCGGAAAAGCCCGACGACTCCTAAACCCCTACCGGAAACCGCGCTCTCGACGTCTCCTTCGTGTCGGAATCAGCTTGCGCGCGTGGGAGCGTAAAGCTGAACCGGCTACCGTGCCCCGGGATGCTAAACACGCCGCACGTCCCACCCAGCTTCGTCACGATCCGCTGGACGATCGACAATCCGAGGCCGTGGCTGTCGGCGCGGTCCTCGTGGGCACGCTCGAAGGGAGCGAACACGGCGGCGCGGGCATCGGCACCAAGGCCGGCGCCGTTGTCCTGGACCCAGAACCGGACCGCGTCGGCCTCGAGGTCGGCACCGAGCGTGATGTGGGGCGGGTCGCCGCCGTACTTGACGGCGTTGCTGATGTAGTTGGACCACACCTCCTCGAGCCACGGCCCATAGCCCATCGCCGTCGGCCACGCCTCCGCGACCTCGAGGACGGCCCCGTGCTCGCGTAGGAACGGGCCGAGCCGGTCGAGGGC
>NZ_JBARYR010000715.1:0-4272 GCF_049648075.1 Rubrivirga sp.
CCTCTGCACCGCCCTCCATGCCGACCCGGCGACGCGGGACGTGCCGGTTCTCCTCGTCAGCGGCGAGCCGCGCCGGGAGGCGCCCTGCGCCGACGGCTTCCTCGCCAAGCCCTTCAACGCGGCTGGCCTCCGGGCTGCCGTCGCGCGCCTGATCCACGCCTAGCCCACGTCTACTTCTGCCAACCCGACCTCCTGGACCGATGAATCTCCTCCTTCGCACCCTCACCGCCGCCCTCCTCACCCTCAGCCTCGCCGCCTGCCAGGCCACCGCGCCCCTGGCCTCTGCGAGCCCCGGAGCGAGCAGCCCCGAAGCGCTCGGCGAACAGTTTATCGCCTTCTACGACGCCGGGGACATCGACGGGCTGATGACGCTCTACGAAGACGGGGCGGTGTTCACGACCCGAAGCGCCGTGCATACCGGCTCTGACGACGTCCGGGCCGTGCTTCAGAACTACCTGGACTCTGGCCTCAAGCTCGACTTCCACGAAAAGGTCTCGTTCGTCTCGGGCGAGATCGCCCTCGTCCAGAACCGCTGGACTGTGCGCGGCACAGAAAACGGCGGCGTCACGGTCGAAGTGGCGCGGCAGCAGCCCGACGGCACCTGGAAGTACGTCATCGACTCTCCCGACGGCGAAGAACTGGTCCGCTAGCGACCACACACTCGGTAGGCGAGGGGCAACGTCCCTCTCGGTTTACCAGACGACGGCCGCTGGCGCATCGCGGCCACCTCGTGGAGCAACGGTGCGCTGCCGCCTGCCCCTGCTGACCGCTTCCCTGGCGGTGTTCATTCGGAGCGCCGCCTTCTCTCAACCCACCCATCCAGAACGACCATGAGCACGCCCGAATACTTCAACCTGCGACCGGAGGTCGAGAAGGCCTACGGCTACGCGCACGCCGTCAAGGTCGGCCCTCACATCAAGGTCTCCGGCGCCGTCAGCATGGACGACGAGGGGACCCCGACGGGCGTGGGCGACATGCGGCAGCAGATCGAAAACGTCTACGCCGACCTGCGACAGGTCCTCGCGCACTACGGCTGCACGTTCGACCACGTCGTCGTCGAGAACGTCTTCACGACCGACATGGCGGGCTTCCTCGGCGCGGCCGAGTACCGCGGCACCATCTACACGGCCCACTTCCCGACCGGGACCTGGCTCGAGGTCAAGGGGCTCGCCCTGCCCGAGTTCCTGATCGAGATCGAGATCGAAGCCCACAAGCCCTGACTGACGCACGCACGCCCGGGACGGCACGCACAGCTCCGGCCACTGGGGAAGAGTGGTCGGAGCTCTCATCGACTTCCCAGACTCCGACACCTCTCAAAATTCCATGACCCAGACCCTCCTCATCACCGGCTGCAGCTCCGGCTTCGGCCACGACCTCGCCCAGTCCGCGGCCCACGCCGGCCACCGTGTCTACGCGACGATGCGCGCCCCCGACGGCAAGAACGCCGAGGCCGCCGGCGCCCTCCGCGACCTCGCCCGTGCCGAGTCCCTCGACCTCCGCGTGCTCGACCTCGACGTGACGGACGACGCCTCCGTCGAGGCCGCCGCCCAGACCGTCGCCGACGAGTCCGGCGCCGCCGACGTGGTCGTCAACAACGCCGGGCAGATGTTCGGTGGGATTACGGAGGCGTTCTCGGCCGACGAGCTCGCCCGCCAGCTCGACGTCAACGTCGTCGGCGTGCACCGCGTGGTCCGGGCGTTCCTGCCCGCCATGCGCGAGCGCGGCTCGGGCTTGGTGATGAACGTCAGCTCGACGGCCGGTCGCTGCGCGCTCCCCTTCTTCGGCGTCTACCACGCCAGCAAGTGGGCGCTCGAGGGCTACACGGCCGCGCTCCGGCTGGAGCTCGCGCAGACGGGCGTCGACGCGGTGATCGTGGAGCCGGGCCCGTTCACTACAAACCTGTTCAGCGGGATGACGGCCCCGGCCGACGCCGACGGCCGCGCCGCGAGCTACCCCCCGGCCGTCACCGGCGCCTTCCAAGCGATGGGCGCCGACTTCCAGCAGATGCTCCAGGACCCGGAGACACCGACGGACCCCGCGCTCGTGGTCGACGCGATGGCGGAGCTCCTGGCGATGCCCCCCGGCACGCGCCCGCTGCGGACGGTCGTCGGGATGGACTTCGGCGTCCGCGACCGCAACGCCGACGACGCGCGGCACGACGACGCCCTCTTCGAAGCCTTCGGCCTGACCGACTTCGCCACGCTGGCCGTCTCGGAGACCGGGACGAACGGCCACGACGCCACCCGCGTCACGTTCATGTTCGACCAGAGCGCGACCGGGCCGGGTGCCTTCGCGGGCACGTTTGAGGCCTCGGGGGCCATCTCCGACGCGGGCACGACCGAGGACCACCTCGACGTGTCCAGCGCCGAGGGCGCGTCGCCGCTCGTGGCCACCTTCCGCCGGACGGTCACCGGCGAGCGTGGGACGCTCGTCCTGGTCGGCGACGCGACGGTCGACCTCGCCGACCCCGCCTCGGCGCCCGTGGCCGGGACGTGGCGCGTCGAGAGCGGGACGGGCGCCTACGCGGGCCGCGCGGGATCGGGGGAGATCACCGGCACGGCCGACTTCACGCACGACCCGCCCCACGGGCGTCTCCGCTACGACGGCGATCTCCGCTAGCCCCATGCGCTGTCTGCCCCTCCTCTCTGCACTGGCACTCGCCCTCCTGGTACCGGCCTTCGCCGCGGCGCAGCCGGTCCCCGAGACCGCGCCTCTGGTCGGCCTCGACGGGACGCACCAGGTCGACCTCGTCTCCGAAGTCAACGGCCACCCGTACCGGCTCTACGTCGCCCCGCCAGAGGCCTACGCCGCCGACGACACCACGCGCTACCCCGTCCTCTACATCCTCGACGGGCGCCGGACCTTCCCGGCGGCGATCACCGCGCGGGCGTTCCAAGACATCTACGACGGGCTGGACGACGTCATCCTCGTCGGCATCGGCAACGGGGAGCAGACCTTCGACGCGTGGTTCGCGCACCGCTGGCGCGACTACACGCCCTCGGCGAACGCGGCCACCGACTCGGCGGTCGCGGTCCAGTCCGGCCAACCCCCGGAGACCATCGTATCCGGGGGCGGCCCCGACTTTCTCCGCGTGCTCCGCGAGGAGATCCTCCCGTTCGTGGACTCGGCGTACCGGACCACCGACGACCGGGGCCTCACCGGGCAGTCGCTGGGCGGGCTGTTCGCGGTCTACGCGCTCTTCGAGGCCCCCGGCCTGTTCCAGCGCGTCGGGATCCACAGCCCCTCGCTGTGGTGGAGCGACGGCGAGACGTTCGCGAGGGAGGCGGCGTTCGCCGAGGCCCACACGGCGCTCCCGGCGCACGTCTTCCTCTCGGTGGGCTCGGAAGAGGGGGACGCGATGGTCCCGCCGATGGAGCGGCTCGCCGAGGGCCTGCGGAGCCGGGGCCACGACGGGCTGACCGTCGACGCCGTCGTGTTCGCCGACGAGACCCACACCTCGGTCGTCCCCGCCCAGGTCTCCCGGACGCTCCGCGTGCTCTACGGCCGCTCAGAGTGACGCCAGCCCTTTCCCCTTGCCTTCCATTCCCATGACCGTCGCCACCGGCCACAGCCACGACCTCGACTCCGCCGACGCCATCGCCGAGGCGCTGGATGCGTGTGCCGATGCGCTGGGCGGGGCCAGGCCCGGCGCAGCCCTCCTCTTCGCCGGAATCGACCACGACCACCAAGCGCTCCTCGACGGCATCGAGGCCCGCTACCCCGGCCTCCAGTTCATCGGCTGCTCCACGCACGGCGAGCTCTCCTCGGACGGCGGGTTCGCGGAGGACTCGGTCGTGCTGACGCTTTTCCACTCCGACCGGGTGACGTTCCGGGCGGGCATCGGCGAGGGCACGCGGGCGAACCCCGAGGCGGCCCGGCAGGCCGTCGCGCAAGCGCTCGACGGTCTCGACGCGCCGGTCCGGCTGTGCATCACGCTCCCGGAGGGGATTGGCGGGAGCGAGGGCGATGCGCCCGGCGCGCTCCCCGCCCGGCGCGCTCCCGGCCTGGCTCCTCGACACACTGGGCGACGCGCTGGGGCCGAGCGTCCCCGTGTGCGGGGGGCTGGCAGCGGACCAGTTCCGGTTCACGGAGACGGTCCAGTTCTGCAACGGCCGGGTCTACACCGACGCCGTGCCCGTCCTGCTCTTCGCCGGGCCGCTCCGCGTGTCCACGGGCGTCGCCAGCGGGTGGGAGCCCGTGGGGGAGGACCACCGGGTGACCCGGGCGGACGGGCTCGTGGTCTCCGAGATCAACGGGGAGCCGCCCCGGGAC
>NZ_JBARYR010000716.1:0-2744 GCF_049648075.1 Rubrivirga sp.
TCCAGGGCCACGGCGGGACGCTGACGGTGGAGTCCGACAAGGGCGGCGGAGCCGCGTTCACCGTCTGGCTCCCCGTTCCGTAGGCCGTACCCCGCTCCGGACCCCGTCGCCTCCTTCGGAAAACGGCCGGATACTGCTGGCGAAGTCGAGTGGGACCTCCTGAGCGCCGTGCGGTACCAGCGGATCACCTTCCGCGCTGCCATGCTCCAGCCTCAGACGCCCGGTCCGGTCCCCAGAGACACCGCCCGCGTCGCCCGCGCCGCCTTCCCTAAGGGCTCGCCGCTCGTCACCCTCCGCGACGAGCTCGGCACCGTGTTCTCCGACGACGACTTCGCCGCGCTCTACCCCAGCCTCGGCCAGCCCGCCTACCCGCCCTGGCGGCTCGCGTTGGTGACCGTGCTCCAGTTCCGCGAGAACCTCACCGACCGCCAGGCCGCCGACGCCGTCCGCGCCCGGCTCGACTGGAAGTACGCGCTGAGCCTCGAGCTCGACGACCCCGGCTTCGACTTCTCCGTGCTCTCGGAGTTCAGGGCACGGCTCCTCGACGGCGGGGCCGAGGACCGGCTCCTCGGCCGGATGCTCGAGCTGTTCCAGGGCCGGGGCCTGCTGGCTGGCGGGGGCCGCCAGCGGACCGACGCGACCCACGTCGTCGGCGCGGTCCGCGAGTTGAACCGGCTGGAGATCGTCGGTGAGACGCTCCACGCGGCGCTCAACGTGCTCGCGCAGGTGGCCCCGGCCTGGCTGAGCGACCGGGTCGACGCCGGGTGGTTCGAGCGCTACGGCGAGCGGTTCAGCGACTACCGGCTCCCGAAGCCCTACGCCGAGCGGGTCGAGCTCGTCGGGTGCGACGGGATGGGGCTCCTCGACGCCGTCTACGGCCCCGAGGCCCCGGACTACCTCCGCGCCGTGCCCACCGTCGACGTCCTCCGCCGGGTCTGGGTCCAGCACTTCTACGTCGACGGCGACCGGCTCCGGTGGCGCGAGCAGAAGAGCTTCCCCCCGTCGGCGCTCATGGTCGCGTCCCCGTACGACCTCGACGTCCGGTACAGCCAGAAGCGCGGCACAGAATGGAAAGGCTTCAAGGTCCACCTCACCGAGACGTGCGAGCCCGACCGCCCAAACCTCATCACGCACGTGGCGACGACAGCGGCAACGGACCAGGACGTGACGGCCCTAGAGGGCATCCACGACGGGCTCGGCGCGCGCGGCTTGCTCCCGGCCGAGCACCTCGCCGACGGCGCCTACCTCTCGGCCGCCGAGCTCGTCAAGAGCCGGGACCGCTACGGCGTCGAGATGGTCGGGCCGATGCGGGTCGACGCGAGCTGGCAGGCGGCCGACCCCGACGCCCTCGAAGCCGCTCAGTTCGCGATCGACTGGGAGGCCGAGCAGGTCACGTGCCCGATGGGCGAGCGGAGCTACAAGTGGTCGCCGAGCCGAGGCCGGGGCGGGAAGCCGTCGTTCCACGTCCAATTCCCCAAGCGGGCGTGTGCGGCGTGCGAGGCGAGACCCCGGTGTACTCGGAGCGAGACGGCGCCACGGAGCCTGGGCCTCCACCCGAGAGCGGAGCACGAGGCGATGGTGGCGGCCCGCGAGCACCAGAAGACGGCCGCGTTCAAGGAGCGGTACAAGGCCCGCTCCGGGGTCGAGGGGACGATCTCGGAGGCCGCTTTCGCGCTGGGGATGCGCCGGGCACGCTACCGGGGCCGAGAGAAGACGCACCTCCAGCACGTGGCGACAGCAGCGGCGATGAACCTCAAGCGGGCGCTCGCGTGGCTCGACGGGGTGCCCCGCTCGGGCACGCGGGTCTCCCACTTCGCCCGGCTGGCGGTGGCCGCCTGAATTCGCCAACAGCGTCTATCCCGAAGGTCCCCCACCGAGACCGGACGGCCGCGGCCAGCTCCGCGAGCGGCGTCTCGGCCGGGAGGTTCGAGAAGTAGTACTTCGTCTCGACGTCGTCGCGGGTCCGAGCGCGCTCCGCTATCAGCCACCCCTCGGCGCTCGTCGCCGTCCGGTGGTCGTCGAGGCTCCGGGCCTGGCACCCTGCGGATCTCCGATCCGCACCCCCAGTGCATCCGGAGCGCCGTGAACCGCCTCCGCATCGGCCCCCGCTCGCCCTCCCGCCACGTCACCTCCTCCCACGCCTCCGGCGGGAGCGCGGCGACGACCCTGTCGACCCGGTAGAGCGGGGCCGGGTGCTGCTTCGGGTTCCGACCGGCCCCCGGTTTCCGCGGCGGGGGCGGACCGTCGCGGGCGACCCGGACCTCGTCGGGCCGGCGGACGCCGAAGCTCTTCTTGACGGCGCAGGCGTAGAGGAGCCCGCGGTCGTCGAGCCCGCCGAAGAAGTCGCGGAAGTGGCCGTACGCGGCGTCGGCCGTGACGAGCCGGAACGGGACGCCCCACTCGACGGCCCGGTCGACGAGCTCGAGGGCGATCTCGATCTTCGAGAGCTTCGGGACCCCAGCGGGGACGTGGGCGCGGCGGCGGCGGGGCTCGTCGTGGACCCAGGCGTCGGGGAGGTAGAGCCTCGCGCTGACCGGCCAGTGGACGGCGGGGGCCGACCGGGACCGGCCGACGACGTACTCGGCCGTCACGAGCGCCTGGCAGTTCGCCTGCGTCCCGAACACGCCGCATCACTGGTGGGCGACGCCGACGGAGTGGGTCCCCTGCTTCGGGAACGTCGTGTCGTCGATGGCAAGCACACCGCCGGCCGGGGTCGCCGAGACGAGGAGCCGGACCCGCTCGCG
>NZ_JBARYR010000717.1:0-3578 GCF_049648075.1 Rubrivirga sp.
GGCGCACGCCGAGCCCCGCGCGCACCATCCCGCCGCGCGCGACCTCGAGGACGGCCGCGTCGACGGTCGGGTCGCGCAAGACCGTTTGGGCGCCGATCGGACCCGTCATGTCGCCCTTGACCGACAGGCTGCCGTCGACGAACACGCCGTCCGTCGAGGTCATGCCGGGGACCATGCCGGCCATCTGGAGCACGTGCGAGACCATCCTCGAGGTCGTCGTCTTGCCGTTCGTCCCGGTGATCATCGCGATGGGCACGCGGCCCGGCGCGTCCGGCGGGTACAGCATGTCGAGGACGGGTCCGGCGACGTCGCGCGGCGTGCCCTCGGACGGTGCCACGTGCATCCTGAAGCCGGGCGCCGCGTTGACCTCGACGATCGCTCCGCCGACCTCGCGCCACGACTGCGTCACGTCGTCGCTCAAAAAGTCCACGCCGCCGACATCGAGGCCGACGGCCTTGACAGCTCGGACGGCCATCTCGCGGTTGTCCGGGTGGACTTGGTCGGTCAGGTCGATGGCCGTGCCGCCAGTCGACAGGTTGGCCGTCGAGCGGAGGTAGAACGTGCGTCCGTCCTCGAGGACGGTGTCCGTCGTGACGCCGGCCTTGGTCATCAGGCGCTCGGCCTGGGCGTCGAACTGGAGCCGCGTCAGCACCTTCTCGTGCCCGACGCCGCGCCGAGGGTCGTCGTTGACGATCTCGACCAGTTCCTCGATCGTGTGCGTTCCATCGCCGACGACGTGGCCCGGAACGCGCTTGGCCACAGCCACCAGTTGCCCGTTGACGACCAGCATCCGGTGGTCGAACCCGCTCACGAAGCTCTCGACCAGAACGCCCGAACTGGTCCCGTGCTGGCTCGCATGGTCGAACCCCTTGGTCACCTGCTCGTCCTTCGTCAGGCGGATGGAGACGCCGCGGCCGTGGTTCGCGTTGAGCGGCTTGGTGACGACGGGATAGCCGATGCGGTGAGCGGCCCGGATGGCGTCGTTGGGTCCGTAGACGAGGGCCTGCTTCGGGACCGGCAGCCCGATGGCCTCCAGAATGGCCCGTGTGTCTTCCTTGTCGCTTGCGATCTCGACCGCGATGTGGTGCGTCTGGCTGGTGACGGTCGCCTGGATGCGCTGCTGGTACTTGCCGTGTCCGAGTTGGACGAGCGAGTACCGGTTGAGCCGGATCCACGGCACGTCGCGCGCCTCGGCCGCGTCGATGATCGACTGCGTGCTCGGCCCGAACGCCAGGCGCTGGGCGCGCTTGATGAACGCGTCGCGCTCTTCGTCCCAGTCGTAGTCCGGCTCCTTCTCCTCGTCGACGAGCGCCTGAACGTCGTCGGGCAAGAGCCGCAGAATCAGACGCCGCGCCAGCTCCCCGGCCTCCAAACCGACGTCGCGCTGCTTGTACTCGTACACCATGTCGTAGACGCCCGTCGGGTGGTCCGCCGACCGCGTCTTCCCGAACGTCACCTCGTGGCCCGCCACGCCCTGAAGCTCGAGGGCGATGTGCTCCCAGACGTGTCCGAGCCAGGTCCCCTCGTCCTCGCGCATCCGGCGGATGAAGCCGCCCGCCTCGCGGTATGAGCACCCGTGCTCCTCCAGCCCCGGCAAGGCCTCGACGAGCCGGTCTACGAAGCCGTCGAGCTTGGCCGTCGGGTAGTCCTCGAGGGGGCCGAGGTCGATGACGTGGCGGATGACCGGGAACCGAGCGTAGGTGTTCGGTCCGACGTAGACGTTCGTCGAGACAACGCGCATGGAGCGGGGGTGAAGCGAGAGGGAAGGTGCCCAACGTTCGTCCTCGATGCAAGCTCCGTGCTTCGGCCAACGTGTTGCCGCGTTTCCTCCTCGAGGACGGCGTCCGTCTAGAACCGAGCCCGTAGCGCGAGACCGGCGCCCTGCGAGGCCGGCTCGATGGCGATCTGATTGGGAGCCGCTGGTGCGCCGGTGACGAGCGCGTCGAGGACGGCCGCCGTCCACACCGCCGCGGCGCCGATCGCAAAGGCGTCGCGAGCCCGTTTCCATCCGTTGGTCCGGTCGTAGAGCTCGCCCTCGATCTCTCCGAAGTCGACCTCGGTGCACTCGTCCAACCCGGGAGGAGGCATCGAGTCGTCGTAGCACGCATTTCGATAGGCGCTCCGAGCGTCGCTGTACTGGATCGCCGATACGATCAAGCCGCCCGCCGTTACCGCTGCCGCGCCTGCGAAGAGGAGGCCCCGTCCTCGATCCTGCTTGTAGAACTGTCCCCAGCCGGGAAGCGCCAGCGATCGGAGCGCGGCGTCCGGGCGTCGGTCCTCGAGGACGAGGTAGCGGATCTCGGGCGCCGCCGCGTCCGGTTCGACCTCGATGGTCTCTCGCACCGTATCGAAGAACGCTCGCGTGCGGGGGGACACGAAGACCGGATCGAGGACGAGGGACGGGTCGAGGGCGAGGGCCGCCTCGAACTGGGCTCGGGCCTCGACGGGCGCGTTGCGGGTGTGGAGCAAGATGCCCAGCGTCGAATGCGCGTCGACGAGCTGGTCTGGTGACAGCTCGTCGTACCGGGCGATGGCCTCCCTCGCTCGCGCCTCGGCGACGTCGTAGTCGGCGCGCGCGAAGGCGCCGTCCATCGCCCGCAGCAGGTCACCGGGAGGCGTCGCCGGCTGCGCGAGGACGGTGGCGCTTAGGGCGACCCCGACCGCCAGCCACACGACGGCGACCTCGAGGACGAATGCCATCCGCGCGAGCACGGGAGAGATCGGAAAAAGGGTCGGGCGACTGGGACGCATGAGGCGGAGAATAGAGCGTCCCTCGGGGCTGGACCAGGTCCAAAAGGACCAGATCGGATTCTCGATCACTCCTCCATCATATTGATCGTGATCTCGCGCTCCTCGCCCTCTGCGATTCGAATCCGTCGCTGGATCGGCGCGCGACCGAGACCGGGATTCTCAAACGTCAGCGTGTGTTCGCCCGGAGGTAAGATGAGAAGCTTCTGCGGCGGGATGGTGGCCCAAAACTCTCCATTCACGGATACGTTGGCCCATGGGACGACCCGTAGCTGGACGCGCCCAACGGCGTTGTACAACGAGACCGTCATCCGGGTCTGCCGCCCGGCCTCGATGCGGACCTCCACAGGAACCGGGGGGAATCCCTCTTTCGCCAACGTCAGCTCGTATACACCTACCGGGAGCTCAAGGCCACGGATCGGCGTGTTGCCGAGCACGCGCTCCCCGAGCCGGACCGTCGACCACGGCTGGGAGTCGAACGCCAGGTTGCCGACGGCCGGCTCCGGCGTCGTGGTCGGCGTCTCGGTCGGAGGCGGATCCGGCCGCGCGGGCGTAACGCGGGGCTCCACCGAAGGTCGCGGCGTCGGCGTCTGCGCGTCGGTCGTCGGCCTCGAGGGCGGGCCGGCGAGTGGGTCCGTACTCGGGACGTCAGGGGTCGGGTCGTCCTCGAGGACGTCGTCGGCGACGGCCAGCAGCGAGTCGTCCTCGAGGACGGGTTCGACCTCGAGGGGCTCGATAGCGGGTGGCTCCTCCGTCGTCGCGATGGGCGGCGACGGCTCGGTCCGGGTCTGGGTCGCGAGCACGATCCCAGTGATGCCGACGAGTAGGGC
>NZ_JBARYR010000718.1:0-2845 GCF_049648075.1 Rubrivirga sp.
GAGCGGCGCGGCCGGCGACCTCGTCGGCGCTCTGGGCAGCGCCTCGGATCATGCCCGCGGCGACGGTCGCGTTCGAGAACGCGTCGATCAGGATGAAGGCACCCGTCTCGTGATTGACCCGGTACGGATCGAAAAAGAGCGGGGCCGCCGTCGTGATCCGGACCCGGCCGATGTCGTTGAGGGCCAACGTCGGGACGTCCTCGCGGTGCAAGGTGTCCACGTCGACGCGGTAGACGACTTGGTCGACGAAGGCCTTGACCTCGCGCGTCGTGTGGCGCAGCAGGTAGTGGCGGTCCGGCTGAAGCGGTGTCTCGCTCATCCAGCACACCATGGCCTCCAAGCCGGTCTCGACCTGGGGCAAGTTCTGAGGCCTGACGACCATGTCGCCGCGCGAGACGTCGATCTCGTCCTCGAGGGTGACCACGACGGCCTCGCCGGCACGGCCTTCATCGAGGTCGCCGTCGAACGTGGTCACGGCCTGGACGCGGGAGCGCGTGCCGGCGGGCAGGGCCAGGACCTCGTCGCCGGGACGGACGACGCCCGACGCGACGGTCCCCGCGAACCCGCGGAACGACTGGTCGGGCCGGATGACGGTCTGGACCGGGAACCGGAAGTCGCGCAGGTTGAGGTCGCCGGCGACGTTGACGTGCTCGAGGTAGTGGAGGAGCGTCGATCCTTGGTACCACGGCATCCGGTTGCTCCGGTCAACGACGTTGTCGCCGCGCAGTGCCGAGACGGGGATGAACTCGAGCGAGCGGACGTCGAGCTTGGCCGCGAACTCGGTGTACGCGTCGCGGATGCGGTCGAAGACGGCCTCGTCGTAGTCGACCAGGTCCATCTTGTTGACGGCCACGACCACGTGGGGAATCCCCAAGAGCGACGCGATAAAGCCGTGGCGTCGGCTCTGGGTCTGGACGCCGCGCTTGGCGTCGAGCAGGATGATGGCCAGGTCCGCCGTCGACGCGCCGGTCACCATGTTGCGGGTGTACTGGACGTGGCCCGGGGTGTCGGCGATGATGAACTTGCGCCGGGGCGTCGCGAAGTAGCGGTAGGCCACGTCGATGGTGATCCCCTGCTCGCGCTCGGCGCGGAGCCCGTCGGTCAAGAGGGCCAGGTTGGGGACGTCGTCGTCGTCGGTCATCCCGCGTGCCTTGGACGCGTCCTCGACGGCGGCCAGTTGGTCCTCGAAGATCGACTTCGAGTCGTAGAGGAGGCGGCCGATCAGCGTGCTCTTGCCGTCGTCGACGGACCCGGCGGTCGTGAACCGCAGCAGGTCCATGTCGAGGTAGGCGTTGGCCGAGTCGTCCTCGAGGGCGGGCGTTCCGTGGGTCGGCATGGTGTCGGGGGGTATCGGAAGTCGCGGCACGACCTGGAGGTCGGAAGGTGTCGTGGGGCAAGGGCCGTCGAGGACGCGCGGTCGTCCTCGAGGACGACTAGAAGTAGCCCTGCTTTTTGCGGTCTTCCATCGCGGCCTCCGACCGCTTGTCATCGTGGCGCCCGCCCCGCTCGGTCTGCCGAGCGGCGGCCACCTCCCGGATGATCTCGGGGAGCGACGCCGCCGTGCTCTCGACGGCGCCGGTGCACGTCGCGTCGCCGATCGTGCGGAACCGGACCGTCCGGTGCTCGACCTCTTCGCCGGGCAGCAGGGTGACGAAGTCGTTGACCGCCAGGAGCGTCCCACGCCGGTCGAACACGTCGCGGTCGTGGGAGAAGTACAGGCTCGGGATCTCGACGTCCTCGAGGGCGATGTACTGCCACACGTCCATCTCGGTCCAGTTCGACAGCGGGAACACGCGGAACGTCTCCCCTACGGCCTTGTGGCCATTGTACAGGCTCCACAGCTCGGGCCGCTGGTTTTTGGGGTCCCACTGGCCGAACCGGTCGCGGTGCGAGAACATGCGCTCTTTGGCCCGAGCCTTCTCCTCGTCGCGCCGGCCGCCCCCGAACGCGGCGTCGAAGCGGTGCTCGGTGAGCGCGTCCAGGAGCGGCGTGATCTGCAACCCGTTCCGGCTCGCCTCGGGGCCCGTCTCCTCCTCGAGCCGCCCGGCGTCGATGGCGTCTTGGACGCTGGCCACGTGGAGACGGACGCCCAGTCGCTCGACCAGCCGGTCCCGGAAGGCGATCGTCTCGTCGAAGTTGTGGCCCGTGTCGACGTGCAGGAGCGGAAACGGGACTGCGCCGGGGTAAAACGCCTTGCGGGCCAGATGGACCATCACGATCGAGTCCTTCCCGCCGGAGAACAGCAACACCGGCCGCTCGAACTGGGCGGCCACCTCGCGCATGACGTGGATGCCCTCGGCCTCGAGGGCGCGGAGATGGGACGTGCGGTGCGCGCGTTTGGACATGACGGTCGAGAGGGGTCGGTGGCGAAGCTAGTGGGGACGCACGTGAAGGTTCAGAGCCAAACGAGCGCGCTGACGCTCACCGTGATGCCCATCACGATCAACCCGACGGGCAGCCCCGACCGCGCGAAGTCCGTGTACCGGTACCCGCCCGCCGACATGACCATCAAGTTGGTCTGGTACCCGATCGGCGTCAAGAACGACGCCGCGCTCCCCACGGCGACGGCGACAGCGAACGGGGTCCAGTCGACGCCGAGATCGGCCGCGACCGTGAGGGCGACCGGGAGCATCAGGACCGCCGACGCCTTGTTCGTGATGAGCTCGGCGAGCACGTTCGACACGAGGTACACGACGAACAACGTGGCGACCGGCCCTGCCACGGCCACGTGCTCGATCGCCGCGGCCGCCGTCGCCGCCAGCCCCGTCGTCTCGACAGATCGTCCCAGCCCCAGCGCGGCACCGATCACGAGCAGGACGGGGACGTCGATCGCCCGGCGCAGGGC
>NZ_JBARYR010000719.1:0-5805 GCF_049648075.1 Rubrivirga sp.
TTCCTGGTCCGGGTCGTCCGCGAGCTCCTGTTCAACGTGGTCAAGCACTCCGGCGTCCTCGAGGCCACGGTCACGGTCCGGTCCGTCCCCGACGGCGTCTGCATCGAGGTCGCCGACCAGGGGCACGGGTTCGATCCGGCCTCGGCCCCGAGCGGGTTCGGGATCGCGACCGCGCGCGACCGGTTGGGCTTGGTGGGCGGCGCCCTCGAGGTCGAGACGGCCTTGGGCGAGGGGACGCGGACCACGGTGGTAAGCCCGACGGGGACGGTAGGCTCTTCCTGAGCCGCCGCTGCGGTGGAACGTGTCGGGTGGCGTATGTGTCTGAAAAGACGAGGCCTCGCGGTCCCGATGCGGGGTCTGCCAGGCCCATTTTGGGCCGCGGGGCTCGCCACCATCCCTACCGTCCATGTCCATCCGAGTGTTCGTCGTCGAGGACCACCACGTCGTCCGGGAAGGGTACGTGGCGCTTCTCGGGACGGTACCGGAGGTCGAACTGGTCGGCGTCGCGGAGAGAGGGGAGGAGGCCATCGACAGGATCCCACCTCTGCGCTGCGACGTGGTCGCGGTCGACCTCCAGCTCCCCGGGATGAGCGGCCTCGAGGTCGTCAAGCGCCTGGTCGCCCTCGAGGACGCCCCCTCGATCCTGGTCGTGTCCGCCCACGAGGAAGCGATCTACGCCGACCACGCGTTCGAGGCCGGGGCCACCGGCTACCTCACCAAGCACGAGGCGGCCCGCCAGTTGCCCGACGCGGTGCTGATGACTGCGAACGGCGAGCGCTACCTCTCGGAGTCGCTCCGCGCCCAGGCGTAGGCCGCCCTCGAGGACGTGAACGGGCGGTGAGTTCGGGCGTCGTCGCAGAGTCGTCACAGATGGCGTGATCTTGGCGAGCGATCATCGGCCGCCCCTCTGCCTGATCCTGTGCCTGATTTCGTGACCGCGCTCGTCGCGGCCTTCCTGCCCCTCTTCGTCGCCATCAACATCCCGGGCATCCTGCCGCTCTACATCGGGATGACGGAGACGTTCACGGCCGAGAACCGCCGCCAACTCCTGGTCCGGGCCTTGCTAGCCGCGTTCGTGCTGGCGGTCCTGATGCTGTTCGCCGGGCAGGTCATCTTCGACACCCTGGGCATCGCGCTCGACGACCTGCGGGTCGGCGGTGGCATCATCTTGCTGGTGATCGCGGTGACGGACCTGGCCTTCGGCGACACCAAGGACCGGCGCGGTGGCAGCAAGAAGGACCGCAAAAAGCTCGAGGACCACGTCGAGGACGAGCCCGTGGACCTGCCGGTCGTCCCGTTGGGGATCCCGCTCATCATCGGGCCGGGCGCCATCACGACGATCCTGATCGCGGAGGGCCAGTTTGGGTGGCCGGTCACGCTGGGCTCGATCGTCGCCAACATGCTGCTGGTGTTCGTCGCGTTCACGTTCGGGCCGTCGCTGCTGCGGTTGTTCGGCAAGGGGACCTCGAAGGCCGTCGCGAAGGTGGCGAGCCTGTTCCTGGCCGCGATCTCGGTCGCGATGATCCGGGCCGGCATCATGGGCATGATCGGGGCCGCCTAGTGAGGGCCTACCGCACCGCAGAGGTCCGGTGGTTTATGCCGGGCGCGATCCCGCCGGCCGTCCGGGATTGGTTCGACGCGCTCGGCCCCGGATCCAGTCCGGGACAGGCTCCCGAGGCCGAAACGCGCACCGACCTCTACCTCGCTCCGACGTCCGACGCGCTCGGCGTCAAGCTCCGCGACGGCCGCGTCGAGGCCAAGCGCCGCACCGGGACGCTCGGTCTGCTCGACCTCGAGGGCGGCCCCGTCGAGGTCGAAGCCTGGGCCAAGTGGTCGTTCGAAACGCCGACCGCCCTCGAGAGCCGCCAGGCCAGCGAAGCCAACGAAGCCGGCTGGATCCCCGTCGAGAAGACGCGCCGGCAGCGGCACGCCGACGGCTGCGCCCTCGAGCTCTCCCGGATCGTCCTCGAGGGTGAGGACTGGTGGTCGGTCTGCCTCGAAGCGACCGGCGCCGACGACGCCGAGCGGAGGTCGGCCCTCGAGGCCGGTGCCCGCCGGTGGCTCGCCATCGAGGACGCGCCCTCGCTAGCGTCATCGGACGCGGCGGGGTACCCGGCGTGGCTGCGCGCTAGGCGACCGTAGCGGTGCGGCGTGCTATCCTCCGGGGTCGCCTGCCTGCATCGAGATGCGCTTTCTCCTCGGCCTCCTCGTTCTCGCCGTGGCCCCCGCCGTCGCGCAGCCCGCTCTGATCCCGATGCCGGTCGCCCTCGACGTCGGCGAGGGCACGTTCGAGGTGACGGGCGAAACGCCCATCCTGGTCGCGCCTGACGACAGCGAGGCCGCGCGCATCGGCGCGATGCTGGCCGATTTGATCGGTACCACGGACGAGTCGACGCCGAGCGTTGGCTACGCCGACCTGACGGCTCTTGAGGTCGACCTCGGTGGGGCCGCGATCCGATTGGTAACCGACGCCGGGCGCTCCGACCTCGAGGCCGAGGGCTATGAGCTGGCGGTGTCGCCAGAGGGCACAGTGATCACGGCGGCGACGCCGGCGGGCTTGTTCTACGGTGTCCAGACCTTCCGCCAGCTCCTTCCTGCTCGCGTCGAGTACACCGCGACGCTGCCGGCCTCGATCTCGGCTCCGGCCGTCACGATCACGGACGCTCCGCGCTTCGAGTGGCGCGGGATGATGCTGGACGTCGCCCGCCACTTCTTTCCTGTCGAGGACGTCGAGCGGGTGATCGACCTGATGGCGATGTACAAGCTGAACCGGCTCCACCTCCACCTGTCGGACGACCAGGGCTGGCGCATCGAGATCCCCGGCCGCCCCGCCCTCACCGAGATCGGCAGTCTGACGCAGGTCGGCGGCGGTCCGGGCGGGTTCTACACCGTCGAGGACTACGAGCACATCGTCCGATACGCGGCGGACCGGTTTATCACCGTCGTTCCAGAGATCGACCTGCCCGGCCACACGAACGCGGCCCTCGCCTCGATCCCGGAGCTCAACTGCGACGGCGTCGCTCGCGAGCCCTACACCGGCACCCGCGTCGGCTTCAGCACGGTCTGCGTCGGCCGTGAGGAGACCTACACCTTCGTGGACGACGTCGTGCGGGAGCTGGCCGCCATGACGCCGGGCGACGAGATCCACCTGGGCGGCGACGAGGTCCACGAGCTGCCTGCGGAGGACTACCAGCGGTTCGTCGAGCGTGCCCAGGCCATCGTGACAAGCCACGGGAAGCGGTTCGTGGGCTGGGACGAGGTCGCTCTCGCTAACCTCGAGGCCGGAGCGATCGTCCAGGTCTGGCGCCCACAGTCGAGGGGCACCGCCGCGTCGGTCGCCCGAGCGGTCGGAGCCGGCGCCACCGTCGTGCTCTCGCCCGCCGACCGCATCTACCTCGACATCAAGTACGACTCGACCACCGTCCTCGGCTTGACATGGGCCGGTATCAACAGCGTCCGCGACGCCTATGAGTGGGACCCGAGCGGGCTCGTCGAGGGCGTACCGGACGACGCCATCCGTGGCGTCGAGGCGCCGTTGTGGACGGAGACCATCGGGACGGTCCGCGACATCGAGTTCATGGCGTTCCCTCGTCTGGCAGGCGTCGCCGAGATCGGCTGGTCTCCTCGAGGCCGCGACTGGGAGGAGTACCGGCTCCGGCTCGCCGCACACGGGCCGCGCTGGACCGCGCTCGGGATCTCCTTCTTCCGTGCTCCCGAGATCTCGTGGCCACTCGGCGGCGTCGAGTAGTCGCCCTCGAGGTCGCGCCCCGGTCCACACACCTTCTCTCATGCCCTCCGTCCGCGTCCTTCTGTTCGACGTCCTGCGCCGTGAGATCGGCACGAACGAGCTCGTCCTCGAGGTCGCCGGCGGAGCCACGGGTGCGGATCTGCTAGGTGAACTCGTTGACGCTCACGAGCCCATCGCTCGGCACCGCCCGACGATCCGGCTGGCCGTCAACCGACGCTACGTGGCGTTCGAGACCGTCCTCGAGGACGGCGACGAGGTCGCGTTGATCACGCCGGTGAGTGGGGGGTAGTGGGCGTGCGCATCCTTCTGGCCGCCCTCGCGGTTGTGTCTGGAATCCCGTCCTCGATGGCCCAGGCGCGTCACGACCTCGAGGTCGGCCGAGCGGTGGTTACGGTTGCGGGGACGGGCAAGGCGGGGACGCATGAGAACACGCTTGGCGCCCTCGTCGGCGCGCGGGTCCGACTCCCGCTCGGTCTCCGCGTTCGGTCCGCCCTCGAGGTCGAGGCCTTGGTCGAAGACCTCGGGATCCCAGGGCCGAGCGCCGGTGCCCAGGCCGCCCTCGAGGTCGGGTACGCGTTCGGTGACGAGAGGGGCGGGGAGCGGGAGCACGAGGTCGGGTACTACCTCGTCAGCTACCTCGACGGAGATCGGACGTCGCAAGTGTCGGGCGGGATTCGGTACCGACACACCCAGCCGAGTTGGTCACTCGAGGTTCAGTTTGAGAACGACGCGCTCGCGCACCAACTTCTGGACCGCTACCGGACGTTCGCGCTCCGCACGCGGTATCTCCGCCGCGACACGCCCCTTCCGGTTGGGTTCGGCATCCGGGCGGTGGTGTGGACGGGAACGACGGAAGGCCTGGGACGGCTCGGTCGGGACGACGTCTACGACCTGTCCGGCCAGTATGGCGGCGACGTCGCGCACGGGGTCCTCGCCCTCGACGTGTACCATGGCGGCCTGACGTTGTCGCTCGGCGTGGACTCCGAAGCCGTCCGCTCGACGTTGCAGAACTCGTTCCACTACCTCATCGACGACGGCCAGATTCCACGGCTCGATCTTCCGCCGCGATTGTTCATTCGCCTCGCACTCAACGAGATCGGTGGCCTGTACTGACTCGTCCTCGAGGACGGGAGCTTTCCAAGACGTCGAGAGGCGTCAGGCCGGCGAAGCCAACGGCTATCGCGCGACGGCGACCGAGCGGACCTCGCGGATCACCGTCACGCGGATCTGGCCCGGGTACTCCATCTCACGCTCGATGCGGCGCGCGATGTCCTGCGACAACGTCTCCGCGACCGCATCCGAGACCCGTTGCGTATCAACGACGACGCGGATCTCTCGACCGGCCTGGATCGCGTACGCCTGCATCACGCCCTCGAAGCTGGCCGCGATTTCCTCGAGTCCCTTGAGTCGCTGGACGTAGCGCTCGATGGCTTCGCGCCGTGCTCCCGGACGTGCTCCCGATGCCGCGTCGGCGGCCTGGACGATGGGGGAGATGGCCGTCGCCATCGGGATCTCGTCGTGGTGAGCGCCGATCGCGTTCGCGATGTCCGGGTGCTCCCGGTACTGCCGTGCGAGCTCCATGCCCGCGATTGCGTGCGGCTTTTCCAAGTCGCCTTCGATCACCTTGCCGATGTCGTGGAGCAGCCCCGCGCGCCGCGCCTTGCGTGCATCGAGGCCGAGCTCGGCCGCCATGAGTCCCGACAGTTTCGCGACCTCGATGGAGTGCTCGAGCAGGTTCTGCCCGTAGCTCGCGCGGTACCGCATCCGCCCGACCAGCTTGACCAGTTCGGGGTGGAGACCGTGGAGTTGGAGGTCGAGGGCAGTCTGCTCGCCGGTCTCCATGATTTCGACGTCGATCTCGGTCTTGGTTTGCTCGACGACCTCCTCGATCCGAGCCGGGTGGATTCGACCATCGTCCAGCAAGCGAACGAGGGAGAGCCGGGCGATCTCGCGGCGGACCGGGTCGAATCCCGACACCAAGACGGCGTCGGGCGTGTCGTCGACGATGACCTCGACGCCGGTCGCGGCCTCGAACGCTCGGATGTTGCGGCCCTCTC
>NZ_JBARYR010000720.1:0-3591 GCF_049648075.1 Rubrivirga sp.
CTCGAGGGCGGCCCACCCGACGTCGGCGTTGAGGCCGGCCGAGGTGTCCGCGCGGACGCGGAATGTGCCGGCGTCCCCGACGACGGGAGCGGCGCACCCAGCGAGCGCGATGGCGGCCAGAAAGACGCAGGTCCAGACGCGCACGCTAGAGAACGACGGTGACGCCGAACTCGAAGGTCCGCCCCGTCAAGGCGTGGAAGGTCCGGCGGTCGCGGACGCCCTGGTACTCGCGTTCGGCCTCGTTGGTCAGGTTGCGGACGTAGGCGTTGAACTGGACTTGGCGGTCGAGCAGCTTGTAGCCGGCGTACAGATCCACCGTCGTGCGGTCGTCGCCGTACTCGTCCTCGAAGGCGTCGTCGGAGACGGCGTCGAGGTAGGCGCCCTGGTAGTTGAGCGCGGCGCGGAGCTCGATGGGCCCGGCCTGGTAGAACGGGGCCACGTTCAGGACGACGTCGGACTGGCCGAAGAACGGCACGTTCTCGTCCTCGCGGCCCGGGACCGTGACTTCGGAGTCCATCACGGCCACGTTCGACGACAACCCGATCCCGTTGAACGGGGCCGGCAGGAAGTCGAACAGCTGCAAGAGCGAGACCTCCAAGCCGGTGACCGAGCCGGCGTCGGCGTTGCGCAACTCCTGGAACGTGACCTCCTCGAAAAAGCGGTCGCCGAACCCGGCGATCTCGTCGACTTGGAAGTCGACGTCGCGGCCGAACACGTCGCGCTGAGTCGTCTCGAACACATAGATCGGGTTGCGGACGCGCTTGTAGAACGCGCCGACCGAGAACAGGCTGCCGGCGCCGCGGTAGAGCTCGACGGTCGCGTCGAGGTTGAGCGCGCGCAGCGGCTCGAGGTCGGGGTTGCCCTGCTCGATGGCGCCCTCGAAGACGCCGTCGTCGCCTTCCTCGAACTCGACGTCCTGGAACGCGGCCAGCTCGTCGTAGTCGGGCCGGCCGATGGTCGTCGAGACGGCGGCCCGGACCTGGAGGCGGTCCGAGATCCGGAACAACAGGTGGGCCGAGGGGAGCACGTCGACGTAGCTGTTCTCGGCGCTGAGCTGGGAGACCTGGGCGTTGTCGAACGAGTCGTCGTTGACGAACCGGAACCGCTCGGACGTGGTCGAGGTGGCCTCGACGCGGACGCCGCCCGTCGCCGTGAGCGCGCCCACGACCGCGTTGCCCATGACGTAGCCGGCGTAGACGTCCTCGGTCACGAACGCGTCGACCTCGACCTCCTCCTCGGCCGACTCGACCGGGTCAAGGTTGAAGTACTCGCCAGCGGCGCTGTTCTGGTCGAAAAAGTCCAAGAACCGCCCGACGTCGCCGGTGACCGGGACGCGGCCGTCGCCCTGGAGCGGGTCCGGCGGGTCCATCACGAAGCCCGACAGGTCGAGCGGCAAGTCGCCGGCGGCCCACGGGTCCTCGTTCCGGTCGATGTCCTTGTCGCGCAGCCGGAACTGGCCGCCGACCTTGACGAACCCGACGTTCTCGCCGAACCGGACGTCGTAGCGCAGGTCGGCGCCGGCCTGGTAGGTGTCCTCGACCAGGTCCTCGAACTCGATGTCCATCTCAGTGTAGAGGTAGTTGGTCGGGTCCATGACGGCCTCGAGGTCGTCGAAGACGAGAGTCTCGAAGTCGCCCGAGACGTCGTAGGCCAGCCCAAACCCTTGGCCCTCGCCCCACTCGGGCTGGAACGTCCGCCGCGTCCGCGTCCCGCGTGAGAACGTGCCGTGGACGTGGACCGTGACGTCCGGCCCGAACTCCTGGTCGAGGCCGATGGTCGTCGCGTAGAGCTCCTCGTCGATGTCGGTCGTGGGGATGTCGAGCTGGACCTCGACGTCCTCGAGGCGGCCGGTCGTCGCGGACGTCGGCAAGACGTCGCCGCCCTCGAACTGGACCTCGGTGTTGGTGAACGACTCGTCGCGGAGCGAGTAGTGCGCCCGGACGTAGGCCGAGGTGGCCGGAGCCGGGCGGTAGTCGAGGTTGCCGTTGAGCGCGTAGCGGAACCGGTCGTTGTCCTCGACCTCGCGCTCGAACTCCTCGGGCGCCGGCGTCCCGTCGACGTCGACCCAGGCGCTCGGCGACACGATGGCCGTGTTGAAGTCGCGCCTCGAGGCCGTGCCGGCCACCACGACGCCGAACGCGTTGTCCGGGCCGAACCGGGTGCCGGCCGTGACGCTGCTGCGGAACGGCAGCCTCGTCTCGCCGAACTCGGTCGTGAGTTGGTGGGCCAGCCCGTTGAGCGTGGCCGACAGGAACGGGCTGGGCCGGTCGAACGCCGTCAGCGTGGTCACGTTGACCGAGCCGCCCAGGGCGTTGGCGTCGAGGTCGGGCGTGAGCGCCTTCTGGACCTCGATGGAGGCGACCATCTCGGCCGGGACCAGGTCGAGCGCCGTGGCCCGTGTGCCAGCGGCCGAGGCGACGGCGGCCCCGTTGAAGGTCACGTTGTTGCGGTTGGGTGGCGTCCCGCGGATCGAGACGAACCGGCCCTCGCCGCGATCCGTCCGGATGGTGACGCCGGGCACGCGCTGGGCCGACTCAGCCACGTTGAGGTCGGGGAGTTGGCCGATCTCGTCGGCCGAGACGACGTCGACGACGCTGAGCGCCTCGCGCTTCTCGATGACCGAGCGGACCTGGCCGCGCCGGAGCCCGGTCACGGTCACGCCCTCGAGGTCGAGCGCCGTCGAGCGGATGGTGAAGTCCTGCCGGACCGTTCCGCCCGCGACCGTGACCGTCTGGGTGTCCTCGGCGTAGCCCAGCAGCCGCGCCACGGCGCGGTAGGTGCCCGGCGGGACGCCTTCGATGCGGTAGAACCCGTCGGGGTCGGTCGCCGCGCCGCGCGCCGTCCCCTCGAGGACGACGCTGGCGCCGGCAAGCGGGGTGTCGGTCTCGGCCTCGTACACGTAGCCCTCGACGACGCCCTGTGCGACGGCCGGAGCGGCGGCGATTGCGACCAAGAGCAGGACGAGGAGCAAATCGGAGGACGCGCGCAGCGTAGCAGTCGGGGTCATCGGACAGCAATCGAGAAAGGTTCTGAAAGCCTATCCAGCACGCCTTGCGCCGACGTTGCCCCAGGGTTGTCCGTGCGTTAGCGCGCCGTTACGTCTAACGCCAGGCCCGCCGACCGCCCGGTTGGTAAAGGCCCGGTCACGCGCGCGCGCGCGCGGTCGGCTACGATGCCCGGCCGGCCCGTCCCTGTCATGCGCGCGCTCCTCCTCCTTGCCCTCGTACCTGTGGCCCTCGCGCAGACGGACGAGCCGCGACACGTCTACCTCACCTGGCAGGGCGACACCGCGACGACGATGACCGTCGTGTACCACACGTTCGGCGCCGAGCCCGGTCCGAGCGCCGTGCGCTACGGGACCGACGATCTCGACCTCGAGGGCGAGGGCGCGAGCCATCAGATCGAAGGACTCGAAGACGAGCGATGGGTCCACGTTGTCGAGCTAACCGACCTCGAGGCCGGCGCGCGCTACCAGTTCGTCGCCGGGCGCGGCGGCCAGCGGCGCGCGTTCCGAACCGTCCCCGCCGACGCCAGGCCGGTCCGGTTCGTGACGGGCGGCGACCTGGGCGTGAGCGACGAGGTCCTCCGGCT
>NZ_JBARYR010000721.1:0-2458 GCF_049648075.1 Rubrivirga sp.
GCGCATCACGATCCCCAGCCCGCCGACGTGGTAGAGCGGGAGGTCCAAGAGCCAACGGCTCGACGGCCTCACCTCGAAGGCGTCGATCACGCCTCGCGCGCTCCACACGTGGTTGCCGACGCTGTGCAGGATCGCCTTCGGCCGCCCCGTCGAGCCCGATGTGTGGACGACGGTAAACGGCCTGTCGAGGTCCAGCGGCAGCGCGTCTCCCCTCTCGCCGCTCGCAATCACATCCTCGAGGACGGACATCTCGACCTCGAGGTCGCTCGGAGCGTCCACGATTAGGGAGTCGACCTCGAGGTCGGTGAGCGTTCGAGCGGTGTCGGCGGGTATCCAGCGCGTCGAGAGCGGGACCAGGAGGCGGCGGGCGCGGAGCGCAGCCAGGACGAGGACGACCAGACTCGGAGACGTCACGGCTTGAACGGCGACCCGCTCCGGTCCGGCCTCGAGGACGCGAGCGGTTGCAGAAACCCTAGCATCGAGGCCGCGCCAGGTCCAGTCGCCCACGTCCGAGACGAGCGCGCGCGCGTCGGGGCGCGTCTCGGCGTGGCGACGGACCGGGTCCGGGATCGTCACGCGACCTCGAGGTCGAGCGGAGCGCCGAAGAGAGCAGAAACGTCGACCGTCGGTTGGGAGAACGGGAGGGGGCCGAGGACGTCTTCGGCGAGCCAGCGGTAGGTGTCGAGGCCGGCAGGCTCAGCGTCTGTCGCGGCGGCGCTGGCCGCGACACCGCGCAGCCCGACGCCGCTCTCGAACGACGCGCTCAACACGGACCGCACGCCGACGGACCGCGCCGCGGCGGCCATCCTGAGCGACGCCATCAACCCGCCAACGAGGGTCGGCTTGAGCACGATCGCCTCGGCCCAGCCACGGATCGACTCGCCGCCGCCGGGCTGCTGGAGCGTCTCGTCGAGCGCGACGGGCATCCGGGTGTCGACCCACAGCTCAGGCATCCTCGAGGCCGCTGCCAATGGCTCCTCGACGTAATCGAGGTCGAGACTCGAGGTCGCCTCGGCAAATCGGACGGCCTCGTCCCAGGTCCACGCGCGGTTGGCATCGAGTCGTAGGGCCACCCAGTCGGGCAGCGTTTTTCGGATCGCCGTCACGGCCTCGATGTCCTCGTCGACCGTCGCCCGTCCGACCTTGACCTTGACGGCCTGATACCGCTCCTCCGCCAGCCTCGAGGCCGACGCAACCCCGCCCTCGAGGGCGCCCATCACCAGTCCGTTGAGCGGGAGCACGACGGCGGGATCGGGATGGAGTGCCTGGGGAAGCGAACGACCTAAGGTTTGAGCAGCGAGGTCCACCAGCGCCAGATCGAGGGCGAACCGGGCCGACGACGGGACGCCGGCGACGTCGAGCATCGTCGCGAACGCACCATCTGGGCGAAGCACGTCGCGCGCGTCGAGGGGCCGCCCGACGATCACCGTCCCAACGGCCTCGAGGGCGGCGCGCGCTTGGTCGAGCGTCTCGCGACTGAAACCCGGAAGCGGCGCGGCGTCGCCCCAGCCCGTTCGGCCCTCGAGGTCGGTCAAGCGGAGCAAGACGCCTTCGCGGTGGTCGCGCCGCTCGCCGTTCCACACGACGGACTCGCGAAGGGCGAGGCGGTACGGGACGAGATCGAGGGCGGCGACCTGCACTACGTCAGCACCCAGCCGAGCGAGAACGCGACGGCGTAGAGGAACAGCAGCCCGGCCGTCTTGCCCAAGAGCGGGTTCAGCACCGCGGGATCCGACGTCGCGGCCAACGTCCTCGAGAGGGGTCGCCCGATGATTGCCACGAGCGCGGACGCGGCCAGCACGCCGACGTGGTCCTTCGCCACCAGCGCCAGCGACGCGGGCACCACCACGGCGCCCGAGATGCAGATGCCGTACAGCGTGACGCCAAACGACCGGCCGAACCGGACGACCAGGGTCTTTTTGTCTGCCGCGCGGTCCTCCTCGACGTCTCGGACGTTGTTTGCGAGCAGGATTGCAGTCGCCAGAAAGCCCGGCCCCAGACCCGCGATCGGCACCCACATTGGCAGGTCGAGGGCCTGGACGTAGTAGGTCCCGCCGACCGCGACGGGGCCGAAGAAGAACAGGACGAAAAGGTCGGCCAGGCCCGTGTAGGCGAGCGCGTATCGGCCGGCGGTGTAAGCGACGCCGGACGCGATCGAGGCCAGACCCAGGGCGAGAATCGGCCAGCCGCCGCGCACGATGAGATAGATCCCAGCCGCGAACGCGAGCCCGAACGCCACGCCCGCCGCGACCCGCATCTGTCCCGCCGTCACCAACCCCTCGGCCGTCGCGCGACGTGGCCCCTTCCTCGAGGACGTGTCCGCCCCCCGAGCGGCGTCCTCGGAGTCGTTGACGTAGTTCGTTCCGATCTGGATCAACAAGGCTCCCGCCAGCGCGCACGCTGCGGCGAGCGCGTGAAACGCGCCGGCCTCCCAAGCCAGCGCGGCGCCCACCAACAC
>NZ_JBARYR010000722.1:0-5244 GCF_049648075.1 Rubrivirga sp.
GCCACGGCCCGTAGCCGACCGCCGTAGGCCACGACTCCTCGACCTCGAGAACCGCGTCGTGCTCTCGGAGAAACGGCTCAAGCCGATCGAGGGCGCCCTCGACCACGCCCAACATGTCGATGGGCACCGGCGTCACGGTTTGGTTGCGGACGCCCGCGAGCAAGAGCAACTCTGCGACGATGTCGTTCATCTTCCCTGCCACGGAGTAGATCGTCTTCATGCTCTGCGTCTGGATCTCGGCCCCGAGGTCGTCGCCCTCGTCGAGCAGGAGTTCGGCGTAGCCTCGGATGGCGTTGATCGGGTTTTTGAGGTCGTGCGCGACGGTGTGAGCGAACGCGTCGAGGTCGGCGTTGCGGGCCTCGACGTCCAAGAGCGCCTGGCGAAGCGCCATCTCGGTCACGATCCGGTCGGTGACGTCGCGCAACACGATCAACCGCCCTCGAGGACGGCCGTCCGTCTCCAAGTCGGCCGCTCTCCATTCGAACGACCGAGGCTCGGGTCCGGCCTCGACAACAATTTCTCCGGTCGAGCCCGTCAGGGCCGCCTCGAGATCGGGAACGACCTCGAGCACGTCGCCGCCGACCTCGAGGCCGATCGCCATCGATGCGAAGGCGCCGTTGAAGTCGGTCACGCGGCCCTCGAGGTCGATCGCCACGACCCCCTCGCTCAGGCTCTCCATCAAGACCGACCGAGCGGTCGGCTGGAGGTCGAGGAACCGGTACCGAAGCGTGCTCGCGGCGAACACGACGGCCCCGAACGAGAACGCGATGGTTGAGAACCCCTTCTCGACAGGCAGAATGCCGAACACGACGACGAGGTCGACGACGATCGGCGTCAAGGACGCGATCGCGAGCCAGACCGAGAGGCGTTGGAAGGTGCGGAGGCCGCCGGCGTACTCTCGCACGACGATAAAAGAGCCAATGACGGAGGCGCTCCAACTGACCGCCGCGTGGACCCAGAACCACGGTCCGTAGGTCGGAAGGATCGCGGTGAACGGCCCCCGATCTCCCTGCTCGATCGACGTCCAGAAGAGGTCGTGGACACCCGAGGTCAGGACCACGACGTTCGTGAGGACGGCGACGGCGATGGCCACTTTGACGGGCCACACCCGCCGCAACCTCGTCTGCCCGGTGAAGGTGATCGCGAAGTCGAGCCACGCCAGAGCCACCCAAGGAATGCCGATAAACATCGCATGGTGCGCGATGACCGACATGCGGCCTCCGGCCGTCATCGCCAGCAGATCGCAGGCGAGCCACCACAATCCTCCGACGGCGAGTGCCACGAGAGACGTCGCGCCTGGCACTGTCCCTCTGGTCGCGCGCCTCAGGACCCACACGAGCGCCACCGCCGCGAACGGGCTGAGAGCAGCGTAGACCAGGTATGACACGTCGAGAGTGGAGGACCGAGAGGGTATCGGTTGGTCCTCGTCAATCTCTAGAGGCCTTCCCCTGTGCGCAGACGCATGCGCCAGGTCTCCAACCTCCTGGAGACAGGGGGCTCCCGACCTCGAGGACGGTGCCAGACGCACCTCGTGCGCGGAGGTGTGACGACCTCGAGGTCGGGGTCCGCGAACCGCGGCTGGCTGCTAACGGTGCGGCTCCTGCGCTACGCTGCGACCGGTTCGGCCCCCAGGCTCTCGACGTCGTAGAGCGGGAACGCGTCGCACATCGCCTCGACCTCGAGGCGGACGGCCTCGGCCTCCGAGCCCCGCGACGTGATCACCCGGTCGATGAGCGAGGTCACGGTGCGGAACTCGTCCTCCCCGAAGCCGCGCGTGGTCATGGCGGGGGCGCCGACGCGGATGCCCGAGGTCACGAACGGGCTCTCGGGGTCGTCGGGGACCATGTTCTTGTTGACCGTGATCGAGGCCTCGCCCAACCACGCCTCGGCGTCCTTGCCGGTGCAGGCCTTCGAGCGCAGATCGACCAGGGCCAGATGGTTATCGGTCCCGCCGCTGACGACGGCGTAGCCGGCCTCGACGAACGCCTGGGCCATCGCTCGGGCGTTCTCGACAGTCTGGCGCTGGTACACCTCGAACTCGGGCTGGAGCGCCTCCAAAAAGGCCACGGCCTTGCCCGCGATGGCGTGCATCAGCGGCCCACCGATGGAGCCGGGGAACATGGCCGAGTCCAAGACGGCGCCGGTCGACTTCGGGTTGCCGGACTTGACCCAGGTCTCGCCCGTCGGGCTGTCTGTGTTGTTGCCGACCAGGATCATGCCGCCCCTCGGCCCGCGCAGCGTCTTGTGCGTGGTCGTGGTGACGACGTGGGCGTGGGGCAGCGGGTCGTTCAAGACGCCGGCCGCGATCAGGCCCGCGGTGTGCGCCATGTCGACCCACAGGATCGCGCCGACCTCGTCGGCGATCGCGCGCATGGCTTGGTAGTCGAAGTCGCGGCTGTAGGCGCTCGCCCCGACGGACAGCATCCGGGGCTGGACCTCCTTCGCCTTCGTGCGGACGGCCTCGAGGTCGATCCGGCCCGCGTTCTCCCCCTCGGTCTGCACGCCGTAGAAGTGGGGCTCATAGAGCTTGCCCGAGAAGTTGACCGGGCTGCCGTGCGTCAGGTGGCCGCCGTGGGCCAGGTCGAGCCCGAGCAGGCGGTCGCCGGGGTCCATGAAGGCGAGGTAGACGGCCATGTTCGCCGTCGCGCCCGAGTGTGCCTGGACGTTGACCCAGTCGGCGCCGAACAGCTCCTTAGCCCGCTCGATGGCCAGGGTCTCGACCTCGTCGACGACCTCGCAGCCGCCGTAGTAGCGCTTGCCCGGCAGGCCCTCGGCGTACTTGTTGGTCAGCGGGCTGCCGAGTGCCTGGAGCACGGCGGGGCTCACGAAGTTCTCCGACGCGATCAGCTCCAAGCCGTCGTTTTGGCGCTCCACCTCGCGGCGGACGATGTCGAAGACGGCGGGGTCGGTGTCGTGCAGGGCGTTCATCGCGGTCGGAGTCGTTTACGTCAAGCTACCGACCTCGAGGCCGAATGCGGCGTTCAAGAACCGACCTCGAGGTCGCATGACACCTATTCTTAACGCACTCGCTCCGTCCGCCCCATGCCCGCCTCTCTCACCGACGCCGCTCGCGACTGGGCGCCCTTGTCCGACCTCGAGGCGGGCGTCCTCGAGGACGCGTTCGCTCGGCGCGAGATCATGCAGGGCGAGGCCGTCGCCCTTCCGGGCTCGGACGACCATCAGGTGCTGTTCGTCGAGGACGGTCTGCTCCGGTTCTACTACCCGACCGATGATGGACGCGAGTCCAACAAGGCGTTCGTGGCCCAGGGCGAGTTCGCCGGAGCCCTGGCCGCGGCTGGCCTGGGCGTTCCGATCCTGTACGGAATCCACGCCCTCGAGGACGCGACGGTGCGGACGATATCGGTCGACGGGTTCCGTGCCCTGTTCGATGAGTCACCGGCGTTCGAGCGCTTAGGGCGACGGCTGGCCGAGCACATCCTGATGCGCAAGGAGCGGCGCGCGCGGAGCTTGCTCCTCGAGAGCGCCGCCGAGCGCTACGTCGCCTTCCTCGAGGCCGAGCCGGGCCTGGCGCAGCGCGTGCCGCAGTACCACATCGCGTCGTACCTCGGCGTGACGGACGTGCACCTGTCGCGCGTGCGGCGGGAGCTGGCGAACGCGGCATGAGTCGTCCTCGAGGGCGACCCACACGGCCTCAGTCGTCGATGCCAAAGCGTTCGGCAGCGTTCTCGAGGCGGTCGATCTTGTCTTGCTGAGCGGCCCCTTGCGCCTCGACGGCCGGGATCGCTCGGCGGATCGTTGCGGCACCGGCCCGGTCGCCTTGTTCTATCTGGGCGATTCCTCGTAGTCCGTTCGTGTAGAGCGTGACCCAATGCTCTGGCCCAAGTTGCTCGGCTAGCTCTCCAGCGGCTTGCTGAGCCAACCGTTCGGCGTCTGCAAATCTGCCCTGGTCGAGGCGAACACGTGCGAGAGTGATAGTCGGCCACGATGACTCAGGTGTGCCGGCTTGAGTCGACGCGCTGTATGCATCCCGAGCTCGCATTGTCCAGTCCACTGCGGAGGAGAGGTTGCCGCTCTCGTACTCAGCCTGTGCGATGGCGAGCACAATGTGTGGGACGTCTTCTTCCTTGCGCGCCGTGGCCAAGTAACCACCAAGGACGGAGAGGAGATCCCGACTTCGCTCGGAGGGGTTGGAGACCGACGTGGCGACGAGATACCGCAAGTGGAGAATCAGGCTGTTGGTCGGCCGGAGTACCTGCTCTGAGAGGCCGAGGGCCTCTGTGGCAAACCGTCTCGTTGCTGGCGCGTCGCGGCGGCGGGCGGCATCTTCCGCGACGTATGCCAGAAGGATGGACCGCTCGACCAGTGCCTCATCCGCCGCGCCGGCCATGTCCGCCGCTCGGTTGACAAAGCGTTCGCCCTCTCGCCTTCGGTCTCGGCCGAAGCTGACATCAGCGAGGTGTCTGAGTGCGAGGGATAACAGAGACGAGTTCACGGGAGCGGACTGGAGGGACACCACGGACCGCCGCAGGAGTGAATCGGCGTCAGACTGGCGCCCCATGCTCTTTCGGACGGCACCGAGATGGAGAAGGGCAGCACCACGAAGGTTGGCCGGCGCTCTGTCCACGCGACCGAGGGTTGAGACGGCGCTCGTGAGGAGGGAGTCGGCCATAGGAAGGTCCGTAGGCGCCGCGGCAGCGGCTAAGCCAACCCCTGACTCAGCGGCCTCGACGCTGAGTGGACCGTAGTCCTCGAGGGCGCTCGTGTGCGTCGCTTGGGCGACTTCGAGGTGGTGCGAGAGCTCAGTCCGGTAAGGGAGACCGGCGATGGCGTTTCGGAGCGAGACGAGGATGCGGAGTCGGTCCTCGTTCTCGAGCTCAGCCGAAGCCCGAGCTGCAGAGAAGGTGAACAAGTACCCAAGCCGCCGAAGTTCACTGAATGACACTTCGATAGGAATCGCCTCCGGATCGTAAAGCTGGCGGGTAAACAAGTCGAACGTGTAGTCCGCAAGCTGCTCGGCACGGTCGCGCTCGGCGCGGGCCTCAGACGCTTGCCAAATTGCCACGCCGGCCCCACTAACGACGGCGAGGACCGCGAACGTGGCGGCCACGACCCCTGTCCGGTGGCGCCGGACGAACCGGGAGGCTCGGTACACCCGGGAGTCGGGACGGGCGTCGACGGTGAGCCCACGCAGGTGCCGGTCGAGGTCGCGCGCGAACGCATCGGCCGTCGGGTAGCACCGTTCGGGCTCCTTGCGGAGCGCGCGCAAGCAGACCGCATCGAGGT
>NZ_JBARYR010000723.1:0-1815 GCF_049648075.1 Rubrivirga sp.
TAGACGCGCAAGAGGCGTTCCAAGTGACGCGGGCGAGATGCGGATTCGGCCCGTTCAGAACGATCCTCGACCCGTTCGGGGTTCTCCTGGTCGTGAGCTAGGCGGACTCGTCCTCGAGGTCGGCGCTCTGAGTCGTCCCGACCCACCGCAGGTTGCCGAACCGCTCGAGCATCCGGTCGAGGTCGGGCGCGTTCTTGGTCGAGGCGCGGAACCGCAGACGCGTGACGGCCTGCTCAGAGGCGGACGCATCGAAAGCGTCGCTGGCAAACCCGAACTCCTCCTCGACGACCTCGGCCACGCTGTGGATGTGAGCGCGGGCCTTTGGATCGGAGACGGGCAGCAGCGCGATCCGGTCGACATAGTCGGACTCGACGAGCGCCAGTGTCTGAGCGCGCAACTCATCGAGGCCGATGCCGCGAGAGGCCGAGATAAACACGGCGTGGTCGTGCGCGGCCTCGAGTTGGTCCAACAAGCCCTTGTCCTCTAAGGCATCGACCTTGTTAAACACCATCAGCGTCGGCTTGTCCGTGGCGTCGAGTTCGGCCAGCGTTTCGTTGACAACGGCGATGTGGTCCTCGGCGTTCGGGTGCGTCACGTCCACGACGTGCAGCAGCAGGTCGGCCTCGCGGACCTCGTCCAACGTGCTCTTGAAGCTCTCCACGAGGGAGTGGGGCAGCTTTCGGATGAACCCAACAGTGTCGGCGAGCAGGATGCCTTTGTTTGTATCGAGGTCGACCTGGCGCGTCGTCGCGTCGAGGGTGGCGAACAGACGGTCCTCGGCGAACACGCCGGCGCCAGCCATCGCGTTCATCAGCGTGCTCTTGCCCGCGTTCGTGTAACCAACTAAAGCGACGCGCGTCTGGTCGCCACGTCCCTTGCGCTGCGTCGTCCGCTGGCGGTCGATCTTTTCGAGGTGCTCTTTCAGGACGGAGATCCGGCGGCCGATGAGCCGACGGTCGGTCTCGATCTGGGTCTCACCCGGCCCACGCATTCCGATACCTCCCTTCTGGCGCTCAAGGTGCGTCCAGGCCCGCGTCAGGCGCGAACGGAGGTACGTCAACTGAGCCAACTCGACCTGGGCCTTGGCCTGCGCCGAGCGTGCCCGGCTTGCGAAAATGTCCAGGATCAGACCCGACCGATCGACCAGCTTGACGTTGTTCTTTTCGGCCTCGAGGGCTTTTTCGAGGTTGCGTACCTGGACTGGCGTCAGGTCATCGTCGAACACGACGAGGTCAGCGCACTCCTTCTCGACGCGTTTGCGAAGCTGCTCCACCTTCCCTTTCCCGATGTACGTCGCGGAATGGATGCGGGCCAGGTTCTGCGTCAGGCGAGCCGCCGTGTCGGCACCAGCCGTGTCGGTCAGCAGCTCGAGCTCGTCGAGGCCGTCGTTGAGATCGGCGATGGATGCGTCGGGGGTCTTGACGCCGACCAACACAGCGGTCTCACGTCGTCGGGCGGTCAGTGGGGTCAAAAGCAGAAGCGGGGGCCTGGAGAAACGAGCCGGGGCAGCGATGCGTGCCCGCTGACATGAAGCTAGAGTGCGAACGCGGCCCGCTCTGGCAATTCCCCGTGCTAATCGACGCTCCAATCTGCCCGTCATCCTCCTCGAGGACGTCTACGTCGAGGTCGGCTTCCAGCGCGTTGTGAGGAGCGTTTCAGCGACCAGGCAGGCCAATGCGATCCCGAGCAACCATGTCCACACCGGCGGCCCCGACGAGGACTCTTCGTCGAGCAGGCTCGCAGCGTCGGCGACCAGGCGGACCGGACGTCCCGTCGTGGCCTCGAGGCGCCGGACGGCCTCGTCCGCATCGAGGG
>NZ_JBARYR010000724.1:0-10818 GCF_049648075.1 Rubrivirga sp.
ACCACGACTTGCAGACGGTCCCCGAGTACTTCGACTGGGTCCTCTTGCTCAACGTCCGCCGCGTCGCCGCCGGCCCGGTCGACGAGGTGTTCACCGACGCCAACCTGCGCGCCGCCTACGGCGGCCGCGTCCCGTTCCAGTCCGCCGTCCTCGAGGCGACTCTCGACCTCGAGGGCGAGTCGGCCCTGCCTCGAGGTCGCTAGAGCTGTGGACCCTTCTGCCGCTGCCCTCATTGTCGCCCCCGCGCGACCGCATTCGCCCTCGAGGCCGGCTCGGTCACCTCATGTGCAGGGCGCCGGCTTGTTTTGCAGGTGTGGGCGTGCCTCGCGCCAAGCGCTTCTCCATCAACCGTCCTCCCCGCGCAGGCGGGGATCCAGAGTGCCGAGCGCGAAGCCTTCCTTGCCCTCGAGGTCGGGCCGAACGCCGCCGCTCACCCTAGAGAGGGGACGTCGTCTCCGTCCTCGAGGACGCACGAGGCAGGGTTCTGCCCTCGAGGGCGCGTCTCCCGGAGTGCCCAGCCATCCTCGAGGACGATGATCGAGCTCGATTACACGCTGCGAACCGTCGCGCTCGGCGCCGCCGTGCTGGGGCTGTCGTCCGGCTCGCTCGGCTCCTTCGCGGTCCTGCGAGGGCAGTCCCTCTTGGGCGACGCGATCAGCCACGCGGCCCTGCCCGGCGTCGCGCTCGCGTTCCTGCTGACGGGCAGCAAGGCGCCGTTGGTGCTGGTCGTCGGAGCCGGGCTGGCGGGGTGGGTCGGGACGCTGGCGGTGATGTCGGTCGTCGGGCGGAGCCGGGTGCCGTACGACGCAGCGCTGGGGATCGTGCTGTCCGTGTTCTTCGGCCTCGGCGTCGTGCTTCTGACGTTCATCCAGTCGAGGCCGGACGCGAGCCAGGCCGGCCTCGACACGTTCCTGTTCGGCCAAGCCGCGGCGCTCGTGGGACGGGACGTGGTCACGATGGCCGCCCTCGGTGCCGTCGCTCTGCTTGCGATGGGCGTCTTCTGGAAAGAGTTCAAGCTGCTCTTGTTCGACCCCGACTTCGCCGCCGTCCAGGGCTTCCCCGCCCGCGCCCTCGATGTCGGACTCACGACGCTGCTGGTGATCGCGATCGTGATCGGCTTGCAGACCGTCGGCGTCGTCCTGATGAGCGCTCTGATTGTGGCGCCGGCCGCCGCCGCTCGTCAGTGGACCGATCGCCTGTGGGGCGTCGTCGTGCTCGCGGGCGTCTTCGGCGCGCTCAGCGGAGCCGCCGGGGCCGTCATCAGCAGTGCCGGCGCAGGCATCCCGACGGGTCCGACGATCGTCTTGGTGGCGACGGCCGTCGTGATGCTGAGCCTGGCGTTCGCGCCGCGCCGAGGGCTCGTTGCGGCGTGGCTCAGGGGACGGCGCAACCGGCGCGTCCTGCGCGTCGCCGGCACCCTCGAGGACCTGTACACCCTGGCGCTCGGCCACCAGAACCCGCACCACCCGCACGCCGCCGCCGCGTTGCGCACGATGACGGCTCGGCCCGAGTCCGTCGAGCCGACGCTGCTCGCCCTCGAGGCGCAAGGCCTGGTCGAACCCCAGAGTGACGCCTGGGCGCTCACGGCACGAGGCCTATCCGAAGCCCGCCGCTTGGCGCGGCAGTCCGACCTCGAGGACGCATGACGCCGCAGATCGAGATTCAGTTGATCGCCGCCGTCACGGCCGCCGCGTGCTCGCTGATCGGCGTGTTCCTGGTGCTCCGCAAGACGTCGCTTCTCTCGGACGCGATCAGCCACGCGATCCTACCAGGCATCGTACTGGCCTACTTCTGGACGGAGAACCTCAACTCTCCGCTCCTGCTTCTGGCTGCCGCTGCGACGGGTGTGCTGACGGTCGCGCTGATCGAGGCGCTGGGAAACACGCGGCTGGTCAAACAAGACGCGGCCATCGCACTCGTCTTCCCAGCGCTCTTCTCAATCGGCGTCGTTTTGATCTCGCGGTACGCGTCCGGTGTCCACCTCGATATCGACGCCGTCCTCTTGGGCGATCCGGCGTTCTCGTGGATCGAGCGCGTCAGGATCGGAGGCCAGGATCTCGGTCCGCAAGCGCTGTGGCTGATGGGCGTCGTTCTGGCGGTGTGCCTTGCGTTCACGGGACTGTTCTACAAAGAGCTCAAGCTGAGCACGTTCGACCCCGGTCTCGCCGCAGCGCTCGGACTGGCGCCTGCAGCCGTCCACTATGCGTTGATGTCGCTGGTCTCCGTGGTCGCCGTCGGGGCATTCGACGTTGTCGGCTCGATCTTGGTGATCGGTCTGATGATCGCGCCGCCGGCCGCCGCGTGGCTCTTGACAGACCGCTTACCCGTCATGCTCGGGTTGTCTGTCGGGATCGGGGTCGCGAGCGCCGTCACCGGCTACTGGCTCGCCCGCGTCCTCGACGTGTCGATCGCAGGATCGATGGCCGTCATGGCCGGCGTCTTGTTCGCACTGTGCTTCGCGTTCGCGCCGCATCGAGGACTCGTGGCGCAGGCCCGTCGGCGCGCTCGCCAGCGGGTCTCTTTTGCCGAGCGGATGTTGCTCGTCCACCTGCTCCACCACGAGCACACGCCGGAGGCCGACCGCGAGTGCCGAGTCGGGCACCTGCAGGACCACCTCCGGTGGGAGAAGGCGTTCGCCTCGAGGGCGGTCCGCGCGGCCGAGCGCGGTGGCTCTGTGCGGCGAAGCGGCGACCGTCTCGCGCTGACGGAGTCGGGCCGAGAGGCGGCGCAGCGGGCGATGGTGGCGTAGCTCGCGGTCGGCCGCCGGGTGGGGAATTAGGAAAGAGCGGGCGTGGTGCTCGTCCTCGAGGTCGGAGCCTCTACCTCGATTCCTACTCCACCTGCCTGTCATCCTGAGCGGAGCCGGAGGATCTCGACGCGCTACGCTTCACCCGTGGTGTTCTCGCCCTCGAGGTCGCTCGGAGCACGACCGGCGATTGAGGCGCGCCCGGAGAGGTTGGCAAGCGCGCACGTTCTGGATCCCCGCCTGCGCGGGGATGACTCGTCTGGGAGAGGCCGTGTCGGCGGTTCGTCCTCGAGGTCGCTGTCCGTCCTCGAGGTCGCTGTCCGTCCTCGAGGCCGCGGTTCGTCCTCGAGGCCGCTGCTGAACTGCGCGCTCGAATGTGACGCGTCGAGATCCCTCGACAGGCTCGGGATGACGTTGTAGGAAGGTCGGGGTGCGGTCGGCGCCGCACGTTGGCCGCGGCAGCCGGGGAACCGTCCTTCAAGACCGGCGCCAGCGGCTAGCACAGCCTTACTAGCCGTCATCCTGAGCGGAGCGCAGCGGAGTCGAAGGATCTCGACGCGCCACGCTCTGCTATGGTGCCCAACCCGTCCTCGAGGACGGGATCGCCCTCGAGGGGTCGCCTGTTGCCCCGTCCTCCTTACGTCTGCAACACGCCGACGCGGAACGGCTCCATCTCCGGGTTGTGGTCCGCCATCTCCAAGCCCGTCGCGAGCCAGCCCCGCGTCTCGCGCGGGTCGATGATCGCGTCCACCCACAGACGAGCGGCGGCGTAGACCGGCGACGTCTGCTCGGCGTAGCGGGCCTCGATCTGGTCGAGCCTCGCCTGGCGGTCCTCCTCAGACAGCTCGATGCCCTGCTTTGACAACGTCCGCTCCTCTATGGACAAGAGCGTCTTGGCCGCCTGGGCGCCACCCATGACCGCGATCTGCGCCGTCGGCCAGGCGAGGAAAAGGCGAGGGTCGTAGGCCCGGCCGTTGAGCGCGTAGTTCGCCGCCCCGAACGAGTTGCCGACCACGACCGTGAACGTCGGGACGACCGAGTTGGCGACGGCGTTGACCAGCTTAGCCCCGTCCTTGATGATGCCGCCCTGCTCCGCCCGCGTGCCGACCATGAACCCGGTCGCGTCCTGGAAAAACACCAGCGGGATCCGCTTCTGGTTGCACTGCATCACGAACCGCGCCGCCTTGTCGGCCGCGTCGCCGTAGATGACGCCTCCGATCTGCATCTCGGCCGCCTTGCCCTTGGGCGCCTTGGCGCGGACCACCTTGCGCTGGCTCGCCACGATCCCGACGCTCCACCCGTCGATCCGGGCGTAGCCGCAGATGAGCGTCTGCCCGTACCCCGCCTTGACCTCCGTCCACGAGTCCTGGTCGACGATGCGGGCCAGGACCTCGCGCGTGTCGTAGGGCTGCTGGCGCGACTCCGGGAAGACGCCGAGCACGCCCTCGAGGTCGAACGCCGGCGCCCTAGACTCGTCGCGCGTGAACCCGAAGCGGGGGAGAGGCCCGAGCCCACCGACCAGGTCGCGAACGGTCGCGAGGCACGTCTGATCGTCCGGCATCTTGTACTCGCAGACGCCCGAGATGTCGGTCTGCGTCGTGGCCCCGCCCAAGGTCTCGACGTCCACCTCCTCGCCGATGGCGGCCTGGACCAGGAACGGGCCGGCCAAGAAGACGGAGCCCGTCCCGTCGACGATCAGGCTCTCGTCCGACATGATGGGCAAGTAGGCGCCGCCCGCGACGCAACTCCCCATGATGGCCGCGATCTGGGGCACGCCGAGCGCCGAGAGCCGGGCGTTGTTGCGGAAGATGCGCCCGAAGTGGTCGCGGTCCGGGAAGATCTCGTCCTGCATCGGCAGGAACACGCCGGCCGAGTCGACGAGGTAGATGATCGGGACGCGGTTCTCGAGCGCGATCTCCTGGGCGCGGAGGTTCTTCTTGGCCGTGATCGGAAACCACGCGCCGGCCTTGACGGTGGCGTCGTTGGCGACCACCATGCACAGCCTCCCGTTGACGCGTCCCAACCCCATCACCGTGCCGCCCGCCGGGCACCCGCCGACATCCTCGTACATCCCGCGTCCGGCGAACAGCCCGATCTCGCGGAACGCCGAGTCGTCGTCCAGAAGGGCCGCGATCCGCTCTCGCGCCGTCAGCTTGCCGCGCTTGCGCTGCCGCTCCGCCGCCTTGTCGCCCCCGCCGCGCCGGACCTCCGCGGCCTGCTGCTCCAGGGCTTCGAGGCCGCGCTGGTGGAACGCGACTCGGGCGTCGTAGGCGTCGCGGAGCGGCCCCTCGTCGGGGACCGCAGAGCCGAGGGGGAAGGGGCGGGGCGCGTCGGCGGTCTCGGACATGGGCGTGGGGAGGGTCCGCGCAAGCTACCGACCGTGCCGGGCCGACCTCGAGGTCGCACGGTGTTCCTCGGAGAACGCGACCTCGAGGGCGAGGCCAACGAAAAACGACGTGCCCCGGTGTCAGGGCACGCCGTCGCAGTCGTCGAGATCAGTCTCTAGAGAAACGCCGACATCTTGTTCATGATCACCTTGCGGTCCTCGCCGGTCTGGGAGTGGATCAGGTTGACCATCTGGCTCAGGCTCCCGCGGGCCTTCTTCATCTCGGACTCGTCGAGGTCGCCCCAGGTCGAGAGGATCTGCGCCTTCATGCGCTCCCAGTTGTCGTTCATGCGCTGCTTGCCCATCTGTGTCGTTGGATGTGTCCGGCGGGGACGGTGGATCGGTTTTGCCCCTCAAGGTAACGGGAGCCCTCCACGCCCTCAAACGAAGCTCCAGCGCGGGATCGTGTGGATGGGGGATGGGGGATGGCCGGGCCTCGAGGGCGCGGAATAGTTCCAGAGTCCCACCCAGCCTCAGAGCCACTAGGTCGGGTCCCCCCCCCCCTCCTCGGATGAGGAAGGGGACAGGGGTGATTCCTCGTCCTCGAGGCCGTCGGTTCGTCCTCGACCGGATCGTCCGGTTCGTATGGCGTCGACGCGTGCTCCCTCGTGGTTGGAGAGCGAGCAGTGCCACTCCCGTGTAGGCGGGACCGCGAAGCGACGGCGTAGCCAATCCAGAGAGGGCGAGCATTGTGCCGATCGAGTCCTGGATCCCCGCCTTCGCGGGGATGACTCGGCTTGGGGAGTCGACAACCTGCGGGACCAATCACGAGCGTCGCGCTCCTGCCGCTCGTCCTCGAGGTCGCCGCTCGTCCTCGAGGCCCTACAGGAAGATTTCCAGGCCCTCCGTCGCGAGGTCCGTCGCCTCGAAGCGGCTGCGCGCTCGGTCCCGGATCCGCTCCAGCGTCGCGTCGTCGTGCGACGGGTCGTGGTGGAACAGCAGGAGCCGCCCGACCCCGGCCTCGAGGGCGAGGTCCGTCGCGTGTTCCCACGTCGTGTGGCCCCACCCCCGACGGAGCTCGTACTCGTCGGGCGTGTACTGCGCGTCCGAGATCAAAAGGTCGGCACCTCGCGACACCTCCCGGAGACCCTCGTCGTGCGCCGGCGAGCCGTGCTCGTAGTCCGTCGCGTAGACCACGACCGCGCCGTCGACCTCGATGCGGTAGCCGTGGGCACCCTGCGGGTGGTTGACCGGGAATGGCCGAACCGTCATCGGGCCGACCTCGAAGGGGTCGCCGTCCCGCACCCGGATCGTCTCCGTCGCCGCTGCGAGCTCGTGGAACGGGACCGGGAAGTACGGCTCGCTCATCTGGCCGCACAACAGGCCCGTCAGGTGCTCGTCGTCGGTCGCGGCGTAGAAGCGGACCGTGTGGCCCGGCGTGTAGAGCGGCGCGAAGAACGGGAGCCCCTGGAGGTGGTCCCAGTGGAAGTGTGAGAGCGCGAGGTGGACGTCGAAGGGCTCGCCACCGGCCGCGGCGGCCAGCGCGTACCCCAGCCCCCGCGCTCCGGTCCCCGCGTCGAGGACGAGCGTCGTCCCGTCTGCGGCGCGGACCTCGACGCACGACGTGTTGCCACCGACACCCAGGAAGCCGTCCTCCGGTGTCGGGATCGAACCGCGGACGCCCCAAAAGCGAACGGTGAGGCGGGCAGGGTCGGGTCGAGACATCCGGAAAGATCGCTCTGGCGAGCTCAGAGGTGGTAGCGACGCAGCCCGATGGCCGTCTCCAAGAACATGACCTTGAGAACGGCCGCCGTCGGGACCGCGAGGGCCATGCCCAGGACGCCACCGATCCGGCTACCGACCAAGATGGCGAGGAGCACCATCACCGGGTGCATCGACACGTTCTTGCCGGTGATCCAGGGCTGGAACACGACGTTCTCCACGGTCTGCAAAACCAAGAACAAGACCACCACGGACGCCACCTGGTCCGTGCCTCCGGTCGTCACGATCGACACCATGACGGACAGGCCTGCCGAGACGACGAACCCGACGTACGGGACAAAGTTGGCGAGCCCCGTGACCAGGCCGAGCACCAGGTAGTAGTCGACGCCCAAGAGGCCGAGACCGAGCGCGGTCGAGGACCCGACCAGGAGCGCGATGAGCGCCTGGCCGCGGAGGTAGCCGCCCAAGTGCGCGTCGGCCTTGAAGAAGACGGTCATGGCGAACTCGAAGTAGCGGTTCGGCACGATCGATAGAACACGCTTCCGGAGAGACGGGCCGTCTTTGAGGAGAGCGAACACGACGAACGGGACCACGACCGCATTCCCGATGCCCTCGAGGGCGCCCGGTACGTACCCGATCAAGGCGCCGGAGCTGGACGACAACGCGTCCTGAATCGAGGCGACCAAGCCTAGGTCCCCGGCCTCGACGACACCGAGGCGGGACGCCATCGCGGCCTCAGCGTCTCGGACGAGGGTGAGTAGCTCCCCGCTTTCCCAGCGCGACTGCAACGACGAGAACTGCTCGAGGACGGCGGGGAGCGCGAGCGCGACCACGAGCGAGGTCATACCGAGGAGAACGACCAGGACGGCCGCCGTCGCGAGGGTCCGGTCGATGCCTTGTCGCTCGATCCGGTTGACGACCGGGAGGAGGAGGTAGGCCAGGACGGACCCGAGCAGGACGAGCCCAGCCAGGTCGGGGGCGACCATGATGACGCTCACCAGTCCGAGGACTGCGAGGGCAAAGGCCCAGGCGCTCAGCCGACTCGCAGCGACGACGGGGGTCGGCTCCACTTGGACCGGCGGATCGGGGCCGATGGCTGGCGGCCGGTTCCCGGTGACCAGGCTCTCGCGTGTGGGAGGCGGGGCCACCGGCGATGGCGGATCGAGGACGACCTCAGCCACCGGTGGCGACACCGTCGACGCTCGCGGCTCGGAGCTCTTCGCACTCCTTCGTGAGAGCCTCCACCTCATCGGACACCTCGACCAGGCGCAACCCGACCAGGCGGGAGAGCGCGAGCAGGACCTTGACGCCGAGGCGGGGGTTGCGGTCGAGCAGGCCCAGCAGGTCGGGCTGGAAGAGGCTCAGGAGCGTGCAGTCCGTCTTGGCCCGCGCGGTCGCGGTGCGGATGACCTCGTTCAGAAGGGCGATCTCGCCGAAAAAGTCGCCGTCGACCAACTCGACCAGCTCTCGTCCGCTCGGCTCGCTCTGGATCGAGACGGCCCCTCGCGCGATGATGTACATGCCCAGTCCCGGCTCGCCCTGGACGAAGATGGACTCACCCGCGACGTACTCACGACGGTGGAGCAGACGCTGCACGGCGTCGATCTCTCGCGACGAGAGGTCCTCGAAGAGGGGAATCGCGCTGAGCAGATCGTCCTCGGAGGACCCGCCGCCGCCGCCGAGCAGGCTCTTCCAGAGGCTTTGCATGAGGGGGGGTGGAGAAGGGCACGCCATGCTACGACGGAGTCCCGTTCCTGATCCGTTGCGCAGTCGGCGCCCTCGAGGGCGAACGGCGACGGTCCAGGACCGACCTCGAAGAGCGGCGTGCACGATGGAACCACGGCGAGCGAGACGACAGGTCGGCGGAGCGGCCGTCCTCGAGGGCGCCGATTGTCTCGGGCGACGACGCCTCGCTCTACTTGTCCGGCTGTCGGTCCGGGATCACGATGTGAAACGCCGTCCCCTCACCCTCGGTGCTCTCGACGGTCATCTGGCCGCCGTGGACCTGGGAGACGATGTCGTGAGCGAGCGACAGGCCCAGGCCGGTGCCCTCACCGGTCGGCTTGGTGGTGAAGAAGGGCTCGAAGATCTTGGCCTTGACCGCCTCGGGGATGCCCGTCCCGTTGTCCCGGACGACGACCTCGACGTCGGAGCCCTCCCTCGAGGTCGCGACCGTCACGCGGGGTCGGTACGCGTCGCCCTCGAGGGCGGACCGCTCGGTGACGGTGTGGAAGGCGTTCGTGAGCAGGTTGATCAAGACGCGGCCGAACTCCTGGGGCACGACCTCGACCTCGTCCGCATCATCCGCGAACTCGCGGACGATCTCGACCTGAAAGTCGGAGTCGTTGGCGCGTGCGCCGTGGAAGGCCAAGTTGGCGTACTCGTCCACGAACCGGTTGATGTCGACGCGCCCCTTCTCCGCCGAGCCGCCCCGGCTGTGGAGCAGCATGGACCGCACGATCCGGTCGGCCCGCTGGCCGTGCTCGCGGATCCTGCGGGCGTTCTCCTGCAAGTCCTCGATCAGGTCGCTCACGTCCTCGAGGACGCCCGACGTGGGGTTGTCTCCGGCGTGCTCCATCTCTTCGCGGAGCTCCTGCGCCAAGTCGACGGACAAGTCGGCGAAGTTGTTGACGAAGTTGAGCGGGTTCTTGATCTCGTGGGCGATGCCGGCCGTGAGCTGGCCGAGCGACGCCAGCTTCTCGCTCTGGACGAGCTGCGTCTGCGTCTGCTGCAGGTCGCGCAGGGACGCCTCGAGCTGGCCATTCGCCTCGGCGAGCTTGGCGTTGGCGGCCTCGACCTCGCGCTTGCCCTCGAGCTCGGCGGCCTTCCGGTCGTTCTCGGCCTTGAGCGCGGCGGCCTCGGCTCGGGCCTCTCTCTGCTCGGCCTCGGCGGCTTCGGCGCGCAGCTCGGCCTCCCGGCGCTCGGCGCGCTCCCGCTCCTGCCGCAACAAACGCGCCCGCTGCCACTGATCGGCACGGACCAAGGCGGCGATGCCGACCAAGACGAAGCCCGTGATCGCCCACCAGGTCCGCCACCACGGCGGGTTGACGACGACCTCGATGGACGCCATCGCCGCTCGGGCGCCGTCCGCGAACCCGATGCCGTCGGCGTTGGCGGCCTGGACCTGGAACGTGTAGCGGCCGGGCGGAAGCGACTCGTACGTCGCCTCGCGCGAGGTCCCGACCTCCTGCCACTCGCTCTGCCGGAGACCGTCCAGGCGATATCGGAACGTGTTCTGGAGCGGCGTCGAAAAATGGAGCCCCGCGTACTCGATGGTCAAGAATCCCTGGCTCGGGCCGAGCGTGATCTGGTCCGCAACCGGCGCCGCGACCTCGAGGACGCCGTCGCCCGGCGCGGTGGACTGCCCCGAGACCTCGACGTCGGTGATGACGACCTGGGGCGGGTTGCCGTTGACGACGGCCAGCTGTCCGGGGTCGAAGGTCAGCAGCCCCCGCGTGCTGCCGACGTACAGGCGACCGTCAGGCGCCCGCGTCGAGGCCGACGACAGCGTCCGGTCCGCGTCCGCGACACCGGCTCGCTGCGCGAACGTCTCGGTCAGCGGCTCGAAGCGGGACAACCCGGCGCCGGTGCTGAGCCACAAGAAGCCGTCCCCGTCCTCGACAATGGCCAGCACGTCGTCGTCCGGCAGATCTGTCGTGGACGCGAGGTAGCGCTGAAAGCCGGCCTCGAGGTCGTCGACGTCGGCGCGGTGCAGGCCGGCGTCGGTCCCGATCCACAGCGCGTCGTTGGGCTGCGCCCGAAGCGCTTGAATGGTCCCGCTCGCGAGCGACTGCGGTCCAGAGCCGGCCTCGAAGCACGTTGCCGAGCTGGTCGGGATGTCGAGCCGGCACAGGGCCGCGGCCGTCCCAACCCACAGGGCGCCCCGAGCACCGAGCGCGAGGGCCGTCACCTCGGCGCCCGCCGAGACCCACACGCGCGATGACGTGCCGCCCTCGAGGTCGTACCGGAGCAGGCCCTGCGTCTCGGTCCCGACCCACAGCGTGCCCTCGCCGTCGCCCAGGAG
>NZ_JBARYR010000725.1:0-1877 GCF_049648075.1 Rubrivirga sp.
CCTCCGCAGCCGCATCGGCCACCGCGAGCACGCGGTGGACGGCGGCCTCGGGCAGGATCCGCTCGGCGAGCGTGTCCTTCTGCTTCGGCAGGCTCACCGCGGCCCCGACATTATATATGAGGTACCCGAGCTTGTGGCCGAAGCTCAGGAGCGACTTGACGGCCGAGAGCTTCCGGGCGCGCGTCGAGGCGGCCAGCCCGGCGTCCTCGAGCACGTCGGTCCAGTCCTGGACGTGCTGGAGCGTGATACGAGCGAGTGGCGCGTCGGCGAAGTCGACGAAGGCCCGGACGTCGCGCTCGTAGGCGTCGCGGGTGTTGGGTGACTTCCCGTGGAGCCACAGGCGGACGAGGTGGGCGTCGTCGTCGACCTGGGCCACGGGTCGAGCCACCGCGGCGGAGGGGCGGGCGACGACGGCACTCGGCTCGGCGTGCGGAGTAGCTGTTATTGCAGCATGAACTACACCGATCTCGACGTCGCTCACGGGGTCTGGGGGGCTCGTGTTCCGGTAACATAAGGCTCGTTATGTCGCGTCGAGAGAAGCGAGTCCAGAAACGTTCCGAGTATCGTCGGCCCCAACAAAAACCACAGTCAGCCCGGTGCTTGACGTACATTATTGGTTCTGACTGACAAACAACCGTTCGACATGCCCTCAACCCGAATCGGCCGCCGAGGCCAGATTACCGTCCCGAAGGCCGTCCGCCAGTCGATGGGCCTGGCCGTCGGCGACCACGTCGCGTTCGTCGAGCGCGGCGGCGACATCGTCCTGCGGCCCGTAAGACAGTCGCTCCGCGACCTCCGCGGCTCAGTCCCCGTCGACGCCCCCCAAGACTTCGACGCCGTCCGCGACGCCGCGCGCCGCGCCCGAGCGGCGCGCCTGACCCAGGACACCGGTTCCGCGAACACCGGCGACGAGACCGATGCCGACTGACCGCCCGCCCACGGACACGCCGAGAAGCCCGAGCACCGACGAGGCCCGCGGCCCGCTCTTCGTCGACACCAACGTCTTCCTCCGCTACCTCACGAACGACGTGCCCGAGCAGGCCGACCAGGTCCAGGCCCTCTTCGACCGGGCCGAGGTCGGCGAGGTCCGGCTCGTCACCTCGGTCTTGGTCATCGCCGAGGTCGTGTGGACCCTGGGCTCGTTCTATGACCGGACCAAGGAGCAGGTTCGCGACGCCGTCCTGGTCCTCTGCCACGTGCCGGGGCTGGACGTCGAGGACGCCGACGGGCTCGTCCAGGCGGCCGAGTGGCACGTGGAGAAGAACGTCGATTTCGCCGACGCCTACCACGCCACGTGGGCGCTCGCGCACGGTCTCACGGATGTCCGGACGTTCAACCTCAAGCACTTCCGGCGGTTCGACGCGCTCGACGCGCGAGAGCCGTCGTGACACCCACGGTGCCAGCTGGGCGAACGCAGTCGACCCACGCGTTCCAGAGCACATCTTCCTACTCCATGTCCGACGACCTCCTCATCCGCTTACTCCAGCTCCAGCACCGCAACGGCGTGGCCATGGACGCCGTCGAGCGGCTCTTCGAGAGCGCGGACCTGCTCCACCTCGACATCCTGTCGGTCGTCCTCGACGCCCTTGGAGCCCCGCCGGAGACGGTTCAGGAGAGCTACTGCGACCGCTTCGCTGCAACCGTAGTCGAAGGCACAGACCGAGAGTGTCAGGCGTTCCTGGACTGGGTGCGGGCCAGGCAGATACCAGTTGACCATATTAGCCGTTTTAGCTAATATGGACAGACCAGTACCCCGCACCCATGACAGCACTCGCGGCCACCGAGGCCAAGAACCACTTCGGGCGCCTACTCGACCGCGCCCAGCGCGAACCCGTCACCATCGAGAAGCAGGGGCGCCCGGTGGCCGTCATGCTTTC
>NZ_JBARYR010000726.1:0-4623 GCF_049648075.1 Rubrivirga sp.
GCCACGCCCTCACCGCCGACGGCGCCGTCCGGCTCGTCCCGACGCCTGGCCACACCCGCGGCCACCAGTCCGTGACCGTGACCGGCGAGACCGGCTCGGCGCTATTGGCCGGCGACGCCTCGTTCTCCCTCGACCAGGTCCGACGACGCGCCGTGGCCGGCATCTGCGAGGACCGCGCCGCCGCGCGACGCACGCTCGACGTCATCGCCGAACACCTCGACGAGACCGGTGCCCGCTACCTCGCGAGCCACGAACCGCTAGGTCGGCGCAGCCAAGCGATCGGCCTCGAGGACGTGTAACTCACGCCGCCGCAGTCGCGTCCTCGAGGACGAACGCCACTCGTCCCGATGCGACTCGTCCTCTTCCTCTTCGCCGTCCTCTCCGGCTGCGACCCGGCCGCGGTCACGCCGTCCGAGACCGACGCCTCGTCGCTCCCGCTTCTCCCCGACCGGACCCTCGGCACCACGCTCTACGGCAGCGCCGACCTCGACGCCCTTACGTCCGACGAACGCCGCGTCCTCGAGGACGCCATTCGAGCCGGGCTCGGGAGCTTCTCGTTCTACGTCGACTGGGCCGACCTCGAGGCCGAACCGGGCCGCTACACGCTCGACGAGTTCACCGACCAGCTCGACGCGCTCCAGGCGCTCGGCCTGGTCCCGTTCGTCAACCTCACCGTGGGCGACAGCGGCGGCTACAACCTGCCGCCCGGCTTGAGCGATGGGGACCGCGGCATCGCAGACCGCGTCGCCCTCGACGACCCTGACGTGACCGAGCGGTTCGGCGACCTGCTCGACCGCGTCGTCCCGCTCCTGGTGAGCCGAGGCGGCTTTTTCCTGGGGCTCGGCAACGAGATGGGCGAGTACCTCGAGGACGACCGAGAGCGCCGAGGTGAGTATGCGCGGTTCGTCGAGGTCGCCCGTAGCCGAGTCCACGCCATCGAGCCACGCTTGGCGGTCGGGGTGACGTTGACGAATGGCTCCGTCCGCACGCAGTCCGCCACGTTCCGAGCGATGCGCGCCATCTCCGACGTCGTCGCGGTCAACCACTCGCCCATCGCGCCGGACTTCTCCGTCCTCGCCCTCGAGGACGTGCGCAGCGACCTGCGCGAGGTGACCGAGGCGTACGGCGACGGTCCCGTCGTCATTCAGGAGCTGACGTGTCCCAGCCCGGCCTCGATGGGCGCGTCGGAGGCGTGGCAGCGCGGCTGCTTCGAGCGCCTGTTCGCCGAGATCGAGGCGACACCGAGCGTTCGGTACGCGTCCGTGTTCACGTTCCGCGACGTCGACCAAGCCGAGTGCCAGGTCGTCCGCGACGCCCTCTTCGGCGACGAGCTCGACGACCTGCCCGCCGACGTCGCCGGCCGTCTGACCGACTACCTCTGCTTTCTCGGTGTGGTCCGCCCCGGCGGCACACCCAAGCCCGCGTGGGACGCCGTCCTCGAGGCGCTGGAGCCCCGATGACGAGGGCGCGTAGGTAGGGTCCGCCACCTGACGCCTCGATGGATACCTCCCGCCTCGCCAAGCTCGCCCAGAAAGCCGACCTCGAGGCCGTCCTGACACGCCTCGAGGCGATGACCGCCGAGGAGATGGCGGACCTTCTCGGCGCATCCAGCGCCGCTCCGAAGAAGAAGCCCTACCAGCCGCCGACGCCTGACACGGACTTCTACAACCTGTTCGACCGCGCGCTCACCGAGCCGCAGCAGCACGCGCGCCAGACGATCCGCCGGTTCATGCTCGACGGCGTCGCGCCCGTCATCAACGACTACTGGGAGCGCGGCGAGATGCCCTTCGAGGTGGTCCCAGGCCTGCGCGACGCCTTGCGCGAGGCGTTCGGACCCGACCCCGCCAAGACGTACTGCACCGACCCGTTCCTGACCGGCTTGGTCTCGATGGAGATTCCGCGCGTCGACCCAAGCGTGGGCACGTTTCTGGGTGTCACGTGGGGGCTTGCGATGTACTCGATCTGGATGTTCGGCAGCGACGAGCAGAAGGAAAAGTGGATGGGGCCGCTCGAGAGCTTCGACGCCATCGGAAGCTGGGCGCTGACCGAGCCCGAGCACGGGTCCGACGCCGCCCTGGGACTCGCGACGACCGCCGAGCGCCGAGGCGACACCTGGGTCTTGAACGGGGCCAAAAAATGGTCTGGCAACGCCACCTTCGCCGACGTGACCGTGATCTGGGCGCGCGACCTCGAGGACGGCCAGGTCAAAGGCTTCCTAGTCGAGAAAGGCACGCCGGGGTTCGAGGTCTCCAAGCTCGAGGGCAAGATCGCCAAGCGGTCGGTCCAGAACGTCGACATCGTCCTCGAGGACGTCGAGGTCGCAGAGTCGGATCGGCTGCCGGGCGTGCGGTCGTTCCGCGACGTGGCCGGCCAGCTCGCCATCGCGCGCGCGGGCGTCGCCTGGGAGGCCTGCGGCATGGCGATGGGCCTCTACGAGATGACGCTCGACTACTGCACGCGGCGCGTCCAGTTCGGCAAGCCCATCGCCGGCTTCCAACTCGTCCAAGAGGGCCTGGTGCGGATGCTGGGCAACGTGGTCGCGATCCAGGGCATGATGCTCGGGCTCGCTGGCTGCTACGACGAGCCCAAGCGGCTCCACGAGCGGGCGTCGCTCGCCAAGGTGTTCTGCGTCGACAAGATGCGAGAGACGGCGTCGATCGGGCGCGGTCTGCTCGGCGGCAACGGGATCCTGCTCGAGCACGGCGTCGCCCGGCTGTTCGCGGACGCCGAGGCCGTCTACAGCTACGAGGGCTCGCGCGAGATGAACGTCTTGATCACGGGCCGAGCCGTCACGGGCCTGAGCGCGTTCGTCTAGACCCATGTCGCGCGACGTCCACACCCTCGACCTCCTCTTCCTCGGCACCGAGCGCATCATCGCGACCGGCGTCCTGCCCGTCGAGGGCGGCGTCGCCCTCGTCGACCCCGGCCCGTCCTCGACGCTGCCCGCCCTCGAGGGCGGCTTGGCCGCGCTGGGCCTGGGCCTCGAGGACGTGTGCGCGCTGGTCTTGACGCACATCCACCTCGACCACGCCGGCGCGACGGGGACGCTGGTCCGCCGGCTCGGCGTGCCGGTCTGGGTCCACGAAACGGGAGCCCGGCACCTCGCCCGTCCCGAGCGGCTGATCGCGAGCGCGACGCGGCTCTACGGGAGTCTGATGGACGTGCTGTGGGGGGCGTTCGAGGCGGTACCGCCCGACGCCCTGAGGCCGCTCGCCGGTGGCGAGACCATCGAGGTCGGCGGCCGGGCGCTCGACGTGGCCTACACGCCAGGCCACGCCGTCCACCACGTCTCGTACTACGACCGCGAGACGTCGACGGCGTTCGTCGGCGACGCCGTCGGGATGGCCGCGCCGCCCTCGGGTCGCGTCCTGCCGGTGACCCCGCCGCCCGACATCGACCTCGAGGCCTGGACCGGATCGCTGGACCGGATCGCGGCGTGGGCGCCCGCGCGCTTGTTCCGCACGCACTGGGGCCTGAGCACGTCGCCCGACGCCAACCTCGAGGCGTTCCGAACGACGCTCGGAGACTGGACCCGCCGGGTCCTCGCGGGCATCGACGCCGGCGACGACCCGGCCCAGGCCGCCGCGTTTTCGGACCGCGTGTTGGACGCCCTCGAGGCCGACATCGGCCAGGACGCCGCGGCCCCGTACCGCGGGTTCTTGTATCCCGATGCGAGTTGGCACGGCCTGGCGCGCGCGCTCCGAGCGGACAGAACGAGCGAGTAGCAGAGCTCCATCCGGGCGCTCAGGCGGGTGGTTGGCACGGCGCTTGCGACCTCGAGGGCGACCCTCCTCCCGCCGCCATGCGCTCGCCCATCACTCTCCTGGCTCTCGTCGCCCTGGTCGCCGCCTGGGCCATCCTCGGGATCGTTCGGGACCACCAGCGGGCCGAGCACGCCGCGGCACATCAGTTGGTTTTGATCGAGGTATTCGACAAGTCACCGGCCGATTCTGCCACGACGCCGGCACAACGGGCGGCGCAGGACGCGTTTGCTGGCGAGTACGGGGTCGAGCGCGACTCGGTCTCCGGCGCCTACGTCGCTCCGCCCGAGCCCGGCCCGATCGGCGCGGTCCCTGGCGGCTGGTTCCACGGCGTCTTCGGTGCGGTCGCAGCTCTGCTCTCCGTTGCAGCGCTAGGGCCGATCAGACCCTAGCCGGCCTCGAGAGCCCCCACCGGCGGAGCCGACACTAGACCTCGTCCACGAACGACCGCCACCGCCGGGCCATCGAGATCGTCGCGCGTCGCGCCGAGCGGCTGACGTCGGTCAGGTTGATGAACCCGTGCGGCAAGCTCGGCTGCCGATAAAGCGCGACCGTCGTGCCGGCGTCCTCGAGGGCGTGCGCGTAGGCCTCGCCCTCATCGCGTAGCACGTCGAAGCCAGCCGTCACGACCAAGGCCGGGGCCAGCCCCTCGAGGTCGCCGTAGATCGGAGACAAGAGTGGATCGTCGTCGGCGACGCCGGTGCCGGCCGTGTAGACGTCCCAGAACGCTTGGCGCGTGGCGTCGGTGAGCAGGTATCCGTCGTACAGCGTCCTCGAGGGCCGGGCCGTCGGGTGGTCCGTCGCTGGGTAGATCAGGAGTTGGGCGTGCGGGGCGAGGCCCGACTGTGAGACGACGGTCGCC
>NZ_JBARYR010000727.1:0-8285 GCF_049648075.1 Rubrivirga sp.
TCCTCGATCTGGTCGCGCGTAAGCCCGTAGACCGTGCTTTGGGTTTGTTTGAATAGCAGGTTCGTGCGCAGCAGGTTGCGGAAGTGGACGTCGTCCTCGAGGGCGCGGAACGCCGACGAGCCAGCCCAGACCCCGCCGTTCACAGTGGTGCCTTCAAGCTCGGGTCCGTTCGCCTCGATGTACGGGATCATCCGGTCCAAGACGAACTGGCGGCTGATATCGTCCCACTCACGGGCACGGCCATAGACACGGGTGTGGAGTCGGATTAGATCGGCGCGCCAGTCGGCGTTGAGTAGGCTTGAGGTGCCCGTCTGGCGCATTCCCTCATACGCCTCGTCGTGGGACAGGAAGAGCATGTAGCTCACGGCCAGGTCGAGGTAGACGTCGGTCGAGTCGTCCGGGAGGTCGCCGGCGTCCAACAGCGCTTGATAGGCCATCGCCATCCGGTCTATACGCGCACGGCCGCGGTCGAGCTCCTCGAGATCGGCCTCGAGGTCGGCCACCAGCCGGTCGGTGAGGTCCACGGCCGCGCGGTCCTCGGCACGGCTGGTCCGCCACTCATCGAGGGCGAGCGAGATCGTGACGCCGAGCACGACGACCAAGAGCTGGAGCGAGAAGTCGAGGGCGCGGCGGCGGGCGGAGCGCTCGGGCACGGGGACGAGGGAGGGGCGTGAGAAGCTACAGGGCGCCAGCGGCGCCATCTGGTCCGCCCTCGAGGACGGCTACCGGCTCCGCCGCAGCGAGTAGCCCAACTCCTCGACCCGCAGATCGAGGTCGAGGTCCGAGACGACCGTCGACATCCGACTCTGGGCGTCTCGGACGGCCTTGTTGTACACCGCCGGGCCGATCTCCTCGAGCGCGTAGTCCAGGAACGCCTCGGCCGCGATCACGCCGGCCTCGATCTCGAAGTGCTCGCCGAGGTAGTCCTGAATCGACGCGATCAGGTCGGTGCGCGCTTGCTTTCGAATCTCAATGGCCATGACGATGAGGAGTGTGACAACGTCCGAACCTCACTCCGCGATAGGGGTTCGGACTTCCCCCTCACGACGACTTATCCATGTCCGACGAAGACGGCCGCGACACGTTTTTCTTCGCCACCCGGATACCCGCTCCCCGCGAAGCCGTGTACCAAGCCCACACCGACACCGACCTGTTTGGGTTGTGGTGGGGGCCGGAGGGCGTCAAGACCACCGTCCTCGATCACGAGATCGAGCTCGACGGCCACATGCTCTACAAGATGGACGGCCCGGCCGGGCCTCTCATGACCGGCCGGTTCGACTACGTCGACCTCGAGGAGCCGGCGCGCATCGCCTTCGACGAGGCGTTCGTCAACACGAAAGGCAAGACCGTCCGTCATCCTGGCCACCCGACGTGGCCAATGACCGTTCGCACGACGCTCTCCCTCGAGGCCGACGGGGACCACGCGACGGTCGTGTCGCTCCGTGCGGCCCCCGTCGACGCGACCTCGAGTGAGCGCCGGTCCTTCCGCGAGGCCCGTGGCGCGCTCACAAAGGGCTATGCCGCGACGTACCGCCGCCTGACCGCGCTGCTCGCCGCCACGCACCCCGAGCCCGGCCCCGACGACGAGGCGATCGGCCTCGAGGGCGCCGGTTGATCCAAGACTCTACGCTGCAGAGCCGCTCTCAAGGTTCGTCCTCGAGGGCGCATCGAACGAAGCGAGGCAACGCACACGCTATGGCACTCTCATCCGCTGACGCCGTCGACCTCGTGATTCGCGGGCGACGGACCTCCAAGGTCACGACCGAGACCGACGCGCCCCAGGACGACTCCCTCCCGAGCGCCGTCGTCGATGACCTGGTCGCGACGGCCGGGTTCGCGCCGTTCCACCACATGGCGCCCACCGCGCGCCAGGCCGAGGCCGTCGAGCCCTGGCGGTGCCACGTCCTTGACGCGGACGCGTGCCGGCGTCTCCGAGCCATCGCCCTCGAGGCTGGCGTTGGAGGGAAGATTCCGGGAATGCTGGCCGCCGCCTCGGCGATGGTCTTGGTGACGTGGCTGCCGGAGGGGCCGATGCGGCAGGGGCCGAAGGTTCGCTACCAAGGCTCGCTGGTCAACATGGAGCACATCGCCGCGACCGGCGCGATGATCCAGAACCTGCTCCTCGCCGCGACGGCACGAGAGATCGAGACCTACTGGTCGAGCGGGGGATGGCTCGCGAGCGACGTGGGGCTCCAGGCCGCGGGCGCCGGAGACGACGAGATCTTGCTCGGCGCCGTGTTCCTCTTTCCGTCCGACCTCGAGGGCGCGACGGTCACGACCGGCAAGCACCATCCCCGTCGGTCACCGTCGGCGGCGTGGGCCAGGCGCGTGAGGTAGGGCGTCTGGACGACCTCGAAGGCGTGTTCTCCGAGCGTCCGACGCCTCTTCACGGTCCGTTAGAGGCGGATTTGGCCCGAGGGCGTTGTACGTGACTCCCGCCCCTTCTGCGTCATGGACGACCTCGTACGCCTCCCGTCTCCATTTCTCGACCGCATCGACGACCGGCTCGCGCGCTGGCTACGCCGCAACGGGGTCCGGATGCTGCGCTACGCGATCGGCGTCGTGTTCGTGTGGTTCGGCGCGCTCAAGCTGGTCCCCGGGCTGAGCCCCGCCGAGGCCCTGGTCCGCGACGTCGTCCCGTTCGTCGACCCGGACCTGTTCGTGCCGGTGCTCGCGGTGTGGGAGGTCCTGATCGGCGCGCTCCTGCTGTTCCGCCCGACCGCACGGATCGCGTTGCTGCTGCTCGTGCTTCAGATGCCGGGGACGTTCCTCCCGTTCGTCGTTCTGCCCGAGGTGTGCTTCACGAACTGGCCGTTCCAGTCCCCGCTCGACGTGTTCGCACTCACCCTCGAGGGCCAGTACATCGTCAAGAACATCGTGCTGGTCGCTGCCGGCATGGTCGTCGGCGGGACCGTCCGCCGAGCGTCGAGCGCCGAGCAGCGACTCTAATCGCGTCCTCGACGGAAGGACCTACAAGCTGCTCACGACCTCGCCGCCGCTGGGCATTTCGAACGCGTTCGACGGCGTGTCCGGCGCGGCCTCGAGGTCGGCGAGTGTGCCTCGCGCTTTGGGAGTTCCGGTGGCGGAGTCGAACGAGCGGAAGCCTTGTTGCATCGTGATGCCGCCGACGGTCTGGTCGCCGTCGTAGATCATCAGGGTCTCCGGCGTGTGGCCGCCGTCGGGGTTGAACGGCGCGTAGGACACGACGTAGCGGACGCCCTCGACGCGGCGCGTGTCGGCGTTGACGAGCAAGTCGTAGTAGTCGTCCGGCGCGTCGCCGGTGCCGGGCTCGAACGTGACGCGGACGACGTCGACGGGCCGCCCCTCGACCGAGTCGGCGGGCGCGGCCTCGAGGACGACGCCGGGGTCGGCGAAGACGAACGGGATCGAGACGAAGTAATACGGCGTGAGCGACCAGAACCGGGCGTCCGTTGGAAGCTCCGCGTCGGCGGGCCGGACCCAGGCGTCGGTGCCGGTCCAGCCGAACGAGACCGACGTGTCGGCGGCCATCGTGTGGACCGCTCTCGAGGCCCACGGATCGACGAGTTGACGCGTGTCGATGGCCGAGCCGGCCGGAGCGCCCGTGCTGTCGAGCCGCGTGTACGTGTAGCGGTACCCGAGCGGCCCGTTCGCGTACCAGGCGTCGAGGCCGCCGTGTGCCTCGATGACCTCGAGGACGATCTGACCAGCGTCCGAGCCCTCGAGCCTCTGCGTGGCGTCCTCGACGCGGGTCGAGATTTCGCCGTCGCTGGGCATCGCCATGTCGGGTCCGCATCCGGTGACAGCAACGAGGAGCGTCAGGGCGAGGAAGCGCATGTCGGGGAGAGTCAAGAAGCGGGAGCCGTCCTCGAAGGTGTCGGCTAAGCAAGGTCGCGAAGCGCCTCGAGGACGTCGCGCGTAGACGCGCGCTGGGTGTAGTCGGCCTCGACGAAAGCGGCTCGGACCGTGCCGGACTGGTCGATCACGTAGGTCGCCGGGACAGGGAGCTCCCACTCGTCGGTCCCGTTGTACCGCGCCAGGTCGACGCCGCCCAGGCGGTAGCGGTCGCGCGTCTCCTCGTCCACGCGGAAGACGAGCCCATACTCCCGCGAGACCTCCAAGCCGTCGTCGGACAAGACGGGGAACGCGAGCTCGTTCTTCTCGACCGACGTCAGCGAGCTGTCGGGCGTCTGGGGCGAGACCGCGATCAGACTGGCGCCGGCGCTCTCGAGGTCCGAGAGCGACTGCTGGTAGTCGCGGAGCTGCGTGTCGCAGTACGGGCACCACGCGCCGCGGTAGAACGTGAGCACGACCGGCCCGTCGACCAGCATCTCGCTTAGCCGGACCGTGCCGCCGTTCGCGTCCGGAAGCGTAAAGTCTGGTGCGCGGTCCCCAACCGCGAGGGCGCTCGCTTGGGCCATCTCGGCCGTCATGTCGGCCTCGAGGTCGGGCGCGACGTCCGTTGTCTCGGCCTCGAGGTCGCCCTCGGTGGAAGGGTCGGAGCAGCCGACGACGGCGAAGGAGACGGCGAGGAGGAGAAGCGAGCGCATAGCGGTGGCGGGGAGGGGGCCGACGCGACAAGATCGCTCGGGTTTACGTGCCGTCCTCGAGGTCGGAGTACCGAGGTTGGGCCCGGGTCCGTCCTCGAGGCCGCAGCGGTCGCAATCGCAACCTCACCGAAGCGCAGAGGTTGACCCAGTACCTTAGTGTCTGTCCTTCGGAAGCCCTTCCACGATGCCCTACGTTCCTGAGAACCCCGTCCGCTTCGTCACGGCCGCCAGCCTGTTCGACGGCCACGACGCCGCCATCAACATCATGCGGCGGATCCTGCAGGCCCAGGGCGTCGAGGTGATCCACCTGGGCCACGACCGCTCCGTGGACGACGTCGTGCGGACGGCCATCGAGGAGGACGCGCAGGGCATCGCGATCTCGAGCTACCAGGGCGGCCACGTCGAGTACTTCACGTACATGGTGGACCTGCTCAGAGAGCGCGGCGCGAGCCACGTCAAGGTGTTCGGCGGCGGCGGCGGCGTGATCGTCGCGGACGAGATCGCCGACCTCGAGGCCTACGGCGTCACCAAGATCTTCTCGCCTGGGGACGGGATGCGGATGGGGCTTGAGGGCATGATCGAGTCGATGGTCCGGGCGTGTGACTTCGACCCGCTCGAGGTCTCGGGCGACGGGTGGGGGACCGACGGCACTGAGGTCGAAGTGGCGACGGCCTCCGACGTCCAGACCGTCGCGCGAGCACTGACGGCGGTCGAGCAGCGAGCCGCGACCCCGAGCGGGGACGGCGCCCCGTCGCTCTCGCCCTCGTCCTCGAAGACGGACCGGGCCACGCCCGTCGTCGGTATCACCGGCACCGGCGGCGCTGGCAAGTCCACGCTGACGGACGAACTCGTTCGCCGCTTCTTGAACGACTTCCCCGACCTCGAGGTCGCCGTCCTGTCTGTGGACCCGACGCGGAGACGGACGGGTGGAGCGCTCTTGGGCGACCGGATCCGCATGAACGCGCTCTACGGCGAGCACTCGGACCGTGTCTACATGCGCTCGTTCGCGACGCGCCAGGCGCACCGGGCCACGTCGCAGGCGCTGCGCGACGGCATCGAGGTCGTGCGCGCGGCCGGGTTCGACCTGGTCATCTTGGAGACGGCGGGGATCGGCCAGAGCGACACCGAGGTCTCGGAGCTGGTCGACGTCTCGCTCTACGTCATGACCTCCGAGTTCGGCGCGCCGACGCAGCTCGAGAAGATCGGGATGCTGGACGTGGCCGATCTGGTGGCGCTCAACAAGTTCGAGAAGCGCGGCGCCGAGGACGCCCTGCGCGACGTCAAAAAACAGGTTCAGCGCAACCGCGGCGACTTTTCCGCCAGCCCGGACGCGATGCCCGTCTTCCCGACGATGGCCGCGCAGTTCAACGACCCCGGCGTGTCACGCCTTTACCTCGGCCTGCTCGACGCGCTCGGAGAGCACGGCTTCGACCGGACCTCGAACCTGTTCGACGCCGAGACGCTCCCGCCGCTCGACCCGACCGAACTCGCCGTCATCCCGCCCTCGAGGACGCGCTACCTCGCCGAGATCGCGGAGACCTCGAGGACGTACCGCGCTTGGGCCGAGGGTCAGGTCGAGACGGCGCGCAAGTGGGGACAGGCCGTCGGCGCGAAGGCGCAGGTCGAGGACTGGGACCCGGACGACCGCGCCGTCCTCGAGGAGCGTCTGGACGAGATGGCGTCGCACTGGTGGGAGCGGCTCGACCCGAAATCGAGGTCGATCCTGGAGAACTGGGACGCCCTCGAGGACGCCTACCGCAGCGACGAGTTGGTCTACACCGTCCGTGGCAAGGACATCCGCCAGCCCCTCACGCGAGAGACGCTGAGCGGGACGAAGGTGCCGCGTGTCGCCCTGCCACGGACAAAGGACGCCGGCGAGAGGATTCGCTACGCCCTCTTGGAGAACCTCCCCGGACATTTCCCCTTCACGGCCGGCGTCTTCCCGCTCAAGCGAGAAGGGGAGGACCCGACCCGGATGTTCGCCGGCGAGGGCACGCCGGAGCGGACCAACAAGCGGTTCCACTTGGTGAGCTTGGGGCTACCCGCCAAACGTCTCAGCACGGCCTTCGACAGCGTCACGTTGTACGGCCGCGACCCCGACCCACGACCCGACATCTACGGCAAGGTCGGCACGAGCGGTGTGTCCATCGCGACGCTCGACGACATGAAGAAGCTCTACTCGGGCTTCGACCTGTGCGCGCCGACGACGTCGGTATCCATGACGATCAACGGCCCGGCGCCCTCGATCCTGGCCATGTTCTTCAACACCGCCATCGACCAGCAGGTCGAGCGGTTCCTGAAGGACGAGGACCGGTGGGACGCTGCTCACCAACGCATCGAGGACGAGCTTGGCGACGGCCGTCCGACCTACACGCCGTACAACGACGACGGCCTGCCCGAAGGCCACGACGGCTTCGGCTTGGGTCTGCTCGGCACGTCCGGCCGCGAGTTGGCTGGGTGGGGCGTCCTCGAGGACGCCGAGTACCAGGAGATCCGCGCCCGTGCGCTGCAGTCGGTCCGCGGCACGGTCCAAGCCGATATCCTCAAAGAAGACCAGGCCCAGAACACCTGCATCTTCTCGACCGAGTTCTCGCTCCGCTGCATGGCCGACATGCAGGAGCAGTTCATCGAGGACGGCGTCCGCAACTTCTACTCGGTCTCGATCTCGGGCTACCACATCGCCGAAGCCGGCGCCAACCCGATCTCGCAGCTCGCGTTCACGCTGTCCAACGGGTTCACCTACGTCGAGGCCTACCGCGCGCGCGGGATGGAGATCGACGACTTCGCGCGGAGCCTGTCGTTCTTCTTCTCGAACGGGATGGACGCCGAGTACGCCGTCATCGGGCGCGTCGCCCGGCGCATCTGGTCGATCGCGATGCGCGAGATGTACGGGGCTTCGGAACGGTCGCAGAAGCTGAAGTACCACGTCCAGACGTCGGGCCGGTCGTTGCACGCCCAAGAGATCCAGTTCAACGACATCCGGACGACGCTTCAAGCCCTCCTTGCGATCTACGACAACTGCAACTCGTTGCACACCAACGCCTATGACGAGGCGATTACCACGCCAACTGAAGAAAGCGTCCGTAGGGCGATGGCGATCCAGCTCATCATCAACCGCGAGCTCGGTCTGGCCCAGAACGAGAACCCGATCCAGGGCGCCTACATCATCGACGAGCTGACCGACCTGGTCGAAGAAGCCGTCCTGCTCGAGTTCGAGCGGATCTCTGACCGCGGTGGCGTGCTCGGCGCGATGGAGAGCATGTACCAGCGCGGCAAGATCCAGCAGGAGTCGATGCTCTACGAGCACCGCAAACACTCGGGTGAACTGCCCGTCGTCGGCGTCAACACGTTCCTGCCGCCCGAGGACTCTGAGGCGGCCCTCGAGGTCGAGTTGATGCGCGGGACGGAGACCGAAAAGCAGCAGCAGCTCGACGCGCTCGCCACCTTCCACACTCGGCACGACGGGGAGGCCGGCGACGCGCTCCTGCGGTTGCAGCAGGTCGCACGCGACGGCGGCAACGTGTTCGCCGAATTGATGGAGACCGTCCGTGTGGCGTCGCTCGGTCAGATCACGGGCGCGCTCTTCGAGGTCGGCGGCCAGTACCGCCGCAACATGTAGCTGCGACCTCGAGGTCGAACCTGGCGACCTCGAGGCCGCTTGCAAAGTCCCATCTCCTGTGGGAGAGGGACGGGGTGAGGGGTTTCCGGTCTCTGGTCGGCCTTGAGGTTGCACGCCACACCGCATGGGTCCCCGCC
>NZ_JBARYR010000728.1:0-2993 GCF_049648075.1 Rubrivirga sp.
CTCTGTCCAGCCCAGCGCTCGCTCGGTCGCGCCGTAGCCGGCCCGGTCCCACGTCGGCAGCGCGGACGCCCCCGCCCAGCCAGAAAGTAGAGAGGCCCCGTATCGCCAAACGCGCGCGTCGGGCAGCACCGCCGTCCACCCTCGAGTCGCCTCGCTCCGCTCGGCAGGTCTTGTTGGGTCCCGGGGGCTCGTCCAAGATGGGTCGCGGTCGGGCCGATGACGGCCCTACCCACCCCACAAGGCCTTCGGGCCGACGACGGCCCTCGCACGCGCCGCACACGGCGGCCTTGCACGCTGGCTCCCGCTCCCGAATGCGGCAGGTATGCCCCCGGGCTTGGTTTTCTGGCCCCCATCCGTCATGCCTGCATTGTCTCCCGTCTCCGTCCTCTCTGGCAGCATCGCGGCAGCGTCCGTGGTCGGCGTCTCCGGCTCGCGTGCTCCGTCCCGTGCGTCCGCGTCCGTCTGCCGCTGGGCTGTTCGGCGTGTCCCGTCCTCCGCGTTCATCGTGACAGGATGTGCTCGCGGCATCGACGCGGTCGCGCGGTCTCTCGCTCCCTCCGTTCTCGTCCTTGAGGCGGCCACCTACGGGAACGGCGCCGGCGCCCTGGCCGCTCGGTCCACGGCTGTCGTGCGGGCGGTAGCAGCGGGCGCCCCGGGCGCGCTCTGGCTGGCGTTTCCATCGGGACCATGTCCCCCTGGTCTCACTCCGTCGCGGTCGTCGTCAGCGTGCTTCTCTGGCTCGGGCTCCGGGACCTGGGCCTCGCTCGCCCTTGCCCTCGGGCTCGGCGTTCCGGCCCTGGTATTTCTCCCGGTCGCTGTGCCTCGCCCCCTTGACTGGCCGCTTACACCGTTGCCAGGGTGCTCGGGTCCGCGGGGGTCGTGGGTCCGGTTTCGCCCCACCGTGACGCAGCGCACGCTGTTCGGCTAACCGGGCAACGGGGTACGTGAATTGGGCCGTTGAGAGTGATATATGCTTGATTGTAATAACTAAATGAGTTATATTTAGACATTCGGGAGCGGCCCCTTACTCGCTCTCGTGTCTGCCAACTCGGCGCGCCTTGCGCGTCGCATCCCCCGCTCCTATGGCACAGCTCTGCCGTACCCCCACCCACGTCGTCGACCACCTCCGCCGCGGTCTCTACCGCCTGGTCGTCTTCGACAAGTGCCCCAATCCCACCGGTCGTCACCTCGTCGTTTGGTACCGCGGCAACCGGCGCGGCGCCTTCCACGCCCTCGATCGGCTCCTCGCCCTCCCCGTTTCATTCCGGGGCTCCGGGCAGCCACTCCCCGCCCTCGATAGCTCGGCCCCCGCATCATCAGCGGGGGCCGTCTCAGAGCCACCCTCGACCTACGGCAGCGCGCTCCGTCTGGGCCGCGTCGTCACCACGACCGGCGCCCTCGAGGTCGCCCGCGACCACGGCGTCAACCTCGTCGATCTCGTCCGCCGCCACCAATCTGGGGACTGGGGCACGCTTAGCGCTCACGACCGCCGCGCCAATGAGAAAGCGCTCCGAGACGGCTCCCGCGTGATGTCGGTCTACCCCACGGCCGGCGGGCGGCTCTGGGTCGTCACCGAGGCCGGCCGCTCGTCGACCACCGTCCTGCTCCCCAGCGAGTACTAGACGTCCTCTGCGCCCCGTCCGCCCCTTACTCGGGCGGGGCGCTACCCCTCTGCCAACGCTGCTATGTCTCCTCTCTTTGCCTTCTGGGCCGTCGGTTCCCACGGCCGCCCCCTCGATCCCGCCGCCCATACTCCTGGGGGCGAGCCGTCCGCCCTCGACGCCCTCGAGGCGTTCTCCGATGAGTCCGGCCCCTGGCTGACCATCGTCGACGATACGACGGATGCACTCGTCTGGGCTGGCGACGCCTCCGACGCCCTCCGCACCTTCGTGGACGACGCCGAGGCCATCACCGACTGTTCCTCGAGGGCACCTGGTCTCTACGCCCGCGCCCTCGAGGCTGCGTTCGCGGTCGCCGAAGCGTCGCGGGAAATGTGGATCCGGGAAGCCGCCCTCGAGTGGCGCTACCCCGACCCCGAGACCTACCGCGGCGAACGGCTCCCGGAGTACGTCCGCCGTTCAATTCGAGAACGGGCCGAGGTGGTCGGTCGTAAAGACGCTGAGGCCGCCCTGCGCCATTCGCTCCTGGCTCTCGTAGCCCCCGCTCGGCGAGCCGCCTAGCCGATGGTCGCGCCTAGCTACCGGTTCTGCCATGGACGAGATGCCAACGGTCAGGTTGTCGATACCGCCAGGCCTGTCCTCCGATCACACACGGCAGACTCTCGCGGTCCACCGTCCCAGAACCTCGATCAGCTGTGACGTCAGATCTCCACCCTCGAGGCCGAGCATCTGCACCCAGGTCTCGACGAGGCGAACGCGATCTCCTGGCGCCTCACGCCGAGCGGTGGGGGAGAAGCCGGTCCACGTCCCTATCCTTTCGACATGGACGATCCCCGCCTCCACAGCGTTACGCGAGAAGCTGCGGCCCGAGGCCGGTCCCCCGGCTGGCGAGCGTCACCTCCAAACCGCCCGTCTCGCCTCTTCGCCGATGCCGAGCACGGCTCGCCAGGGGCAGCCCTTGACGCGGCTCTCGCGTGGCGGGACCAACCCCGCCCGCTCCCGCTCCCCGACGCCCCCGTCACGCTCGCCCCAGGGATCTACCTCACGACCCAATCCAAAGGCGACCGTCGCTACCCCGTCGTCAAGGCGATCGCTGACGACGAGGGGGGCAACCGCAAAACGCTCGTCCGATCCCTCGCGAAGCACGGCCACGAAGCCGCACTCCGCCAAGCCGCCGAGCACCGCTTCCGATATCGCTTCGGTTTGTCTGGCTTTGACGCTCCAACAGCCGATTCCCTCTACCGAGACGCGCTCCGTTGCTATCAAGACCACGTCGAAGGCGCCGACGTCTAGCGCGCCGGCGCGTCGGTACCTTCAGCGCGCAGCGAGGGACGTCGCGGCCGCTCGTGCCGCTCGAGACGTCGAGCGAGCGCC
>NZ_JBARYR010000729.1:0-2804 GCF_049648075.1 Rubrivirga sp.
TCCGACCGGAGCTCGACGTAGCTGAAGCCCTCGAAGAGGATCGACTCGCCGTCTTGCTCCGCGCCGAGCGAGAACTCGAAGGTCTGCGTCGCGGCGTTGAACGGAGTTTCCGAGGCGACCGGTCCGACCGCGCCGCTTTGGCCCGTGGCCGTTCCGGCGAGTTCCAGCGTCACGTTGAGGCCCGTGAAATCCCACGTCTGGTTCGGGCCGGCCTGCGCGGCGAGCGCGTTGATGGCCGCGGTGTCCCTCCCGTCTTCGTTCGCGATCTCGGCCGAGACCACGCGGCTCTCACCCTGGAGGTATATGACCGGGTCGGTCGCGCGGAGCGTGATCTGGGCGGAGGCCTCGAGGGCGAACCCGAGGGCAAGAGCAGTGAGGAGGGCGAATCGAAAGAGCATGGCGGGCAGGGAGGGTTCTCCCCCGATACTTGAAATCGTCGCACCAGGGATCAGCCGTCCTCGAGGTCGGCCCGTCTTGGATTTGTTCGTCCTCGAGGACGCTCTCCACTGTTCGGTCCGCACTGCTCGCGTCCCGCCCTCGAGGCCGACCCGAGCGCGTTACCGGACCACGGCGTTACCGGACCACGGTCAGCGACCGGGCGAACGACCGGGCCTCGACCTCGACGCGAATCACGTAGACGCCAGCCGGCAAATCGCTCGTGTCGAGGTCGACGCGCGAGGTGCCCGCCGGGACCGTCCTCGAGGTCGTCGCGATGGCCTGCCGTCCGAGCACGTCGTAGACGGCGACGCGAGCCGCTCCGGCCTGGGGAGCCGTCACCTCGAGGGCGACCGACGCGCGCGCCGGGTTCGGCCACGGGGCGCCGACCTCGAAGCCGTCGTCAGGGCCGTCGCTGACGTTCGTCGATCCGCCGCCCGACGTGACGATCGTGAGGGACGCGGTCGAGCCGAGGCCGAACTCGTCAGGGTCGAGGTTGGCCGCGAGGGCGCCGGCCGTGCGGATCTCGTAGCTCACGTCTACGCTCCCGTCATCGAGGTTGGTGTCGGTCAACTTGACGCGCAAGGCCGGCGCAGAGATGCCGCCGGGCACGATCAGCGTGCCCCACTCGTCGACCTCGTATTCATGCCGGGTGTTGGCGTTGCCGAACAACTCGTTCGAGAAGACGAACGTGCTTTCCCACGAGCTTCCAAACGTGAACGTCGATGGGGCGACCAGCGAGCCGTCGGGAAGATTCGCGGCTGCCAACGAGAACTGTTGACCGTCAAACTCGGACGTGAGGACGATGCCGAGGTTGTAGAGGCCGTCACCGTCGAGGCGGACGTAGCCGTAAACGGTCCCCGAAATGACGTTCCCGTCCTCGTCTGCCTGAGGTGGAAGGACGAGTTCGTAGGACCTCGTCGCCTGATCGTAGGGCGAGACGCCTTGTCCCGGTCCGGTGGCGCCCTCCGTCGTGGTCGCGATCCCCTCTCCGACCAACTGGGCGATCCCTGAGAAGTCCCACGTCTGGTTCGGACCGGACTGTGCGATGAGTGCCGTGATGGCCGCCTCTTGCGATCCGTCGTCGGCCGATTCGTAGCTGATGAGCGTGTTGGTTCCCTCGAGGTACGGGAGGGCTTGGTCCGCGCGGAGCGTGATCTGGGCGGAGGCATCGAGGGCGAGACCGAGCGCGAGGGCGGCGAGGAGTGCGAAGCGAAGAATCATGGTGGGCAGGGAGGGTTCTCCCTCCGGTACCCGAAACCACCATGCCCCGCGTCACGCGTGCTCGAGACCGGCCTACCGGCGCTTCTTTCGCCCTCGAGGACGTCCGCCACCCTTCGTTCCGCGCTGATCTCGCCCCGGCCTCGAGGCCGACCGCAGCTTGTCCGTGACGCGGTGGTAGTCGATGATCGGCTCGGGGTAGTCCTCCCCTAGGGTCACGCCGTGCTGCTCCTGCTGGGCCGGCGTCATGCGGTACGGCTCGCGCGCGAAGTGCGAGGGCAGCCCTGCGAGCTCCGGGACCCAGTGTGTCACGAACGCGGCCTCCGGGTCGTACTTCTTGAGCTGGAGCTCGACGTCGAAGTACCGTCCTCGAGGGTCGGAGCCCACGCCCGCGACGTAGGCCCAGTTGCCCCAGTTGCTCGTCACGTCGTAGTCGATCAGCATCGCCTCGTAGTAGGCCGCGCCGGCGCGCCAGTCGAGGTCGAGGTGCTTGACCAGGAAGCTCGCCGCGTTCTGCCGTCCCCGGTTGGACATGAACCCGGTCGCGTTGAGCTCGCGCATCGACGCGTCCACGAGTGGGAGCCCGGTTCGGCCCTCGCGCCACGCGAGAAAGTGAGCGCGGTCCAGCCGCGTCGAGACGCCCTGAGCGCCCTTGGGGCCGGAGGGCCAGAAGAGGCGGTCGCCGTGCTTCGTCCCGTAGACGCGGAAAAAGTCCCTCCACAACAGTTCGAACGTGAGCCAGTACGTGCTCTTGTTGGCCTCGCGCTCGGCCTCGTAGCGGGCGACCTCCGCCTGGACGCGCCGCGGTGACAAGCACCCGTGCGAGAGCCACGGCGAGAGCTTGGACGAGTCGTCCGGGTCGAGCATCCCGTTTCGCGTCTCCTTGTAGGTCCTCAGCCGGTCCAGGTCCCAGACGTAGGCGTGAAGCCGGGCCAGGCCCTCCGTCTCGCCACCCCGAATGCGGAGCCCATTGCGCTCGTCTTTCGGCACGGTCTCCAAGCCGAGGTCGGCCAGCGTCGGGATCTCACCGACCTCGAGGCCGGGCGGCGGCGGGGGCAACGCGTCGGGAGCCGGCTCGGGCGCTCGGTAACGGTCACGGGCCGGCGCCTGCTCCACCTTCTTGCGGAACGGCGTGAACACGTCCGGCG
>NZ_JBARYR010000730.1:0-18445 GCF_049648075.1 Rubrivirga sp.
ATCGCCGCGCGCGGTCGGCGACGGCGCCGAGGGCGAGCCGCCGGCGCACCGGCCGTCGTCTTGATCCCGGCTTGGCAACCCTCGAGGACGGCACGGGTACGCATAGCATGGAAACGCCCCGCCCTGATTCGCCCGTCGACCTGCTCGTCGTCGGCGCCGGCCCCATTGGTCTCGCGTGCGCCCTCGAGGCCGAGCGCGTCGGGCTGACGGCCCGCGTCGTCGAGAAGGGCTCGCTCGTCAACTCGCTCGTCGGCTACCCGACGCAGATGGAGTTTTTCTCCACGCCGGAGTTGCTGGAGATCGGCGGGCACCCGCTCGCGACGACGTACTACAAGCCGCGGCGCGAGGAGGCCATCGACTACTACCGCAGCGTGTCGCAGCGCGAAGGTCTGGACGTGCGCTTGGGCGAGCGCGTCCTCGAGGTCGAGGGCGACGCGGGCGACTTCGAGGTGGTGACCTCCAAGGGGCGTCACCGAGCCCGCGCCGTCGCCATCGCGACCGGCTTCTTCGACCAGCCCAACCGCCTAGGCGTCCCCGGCGAGGATCTGGACCACGTCTCGCACTACTACAAAGAGCCCTACCCGTTCAGCGGCCGGCGCGTCGTCGTGGTCGGGGCCAAAAACTCGGCGGCCAAGGCCGCGCTCGAGATCCACCGCCACGGCGGCCACGTCACGATGGTCGTCCGCGGCGACGAGATCACGACGAGCGTCAAGTACTGGCTCCGCCCGGACCTGCTCAACCGAATCAAGGAGGGCTCGATCGACGTGCTCTACACGTCCACGGTCGAATCCATCACGCCCGACTCGGTCCACGTCCAGACGCCGGACGGCCCGCTCGTCCTCCCCGCCGACGCCGTCCTCGCACTGATCGGCTACCACCCTGACTTCGGCTTCCTCGAGCGCCTGGGCCTCGACCTCGAGGGCGACGCGCGCGCGCCGGTCGTGGACGACGCGACCATGGAGTCCTCGAGGCCGGGCGTCTTCCTCGCCGGGACGGTGTGCGGCGGCTACGCGACGAGCCGGTGGTTTATCGAGAACGGCCGGATCCACGCCGCCCGCATCGCCGCGAGCCTGGCGGGTCTGCCCGCGCCCGCCCTCGAGGCCGTCGGCCAGCCCTGACCGTCCTCGAGGGCGGCTGGAACCAAGCCACTGTAAGCCGATCCTTTCCCACGAGTCCCCTCCCTGGAGCGGGGCCGGTACGCTCTGGATTTGTACCAGATTGGCTACCACAAACGACGAGTCATCCCCGCGCAGGCGGGGACCCATACGGTGCCGCTCGCGGCCTCGAGGCCAGAATTGACTTCGGAATCGGCACCCTGGAGGGGCGGACTTACACCCTCCCAATCTCTGCTCTAGCCGCCGGCCTGCTGCAGGATCTCGAGCACCTGCCGCGCGGTCCCTTGGTTCGGGTCGAGCGTGAGCGCTTGCTGGGCGCGGTCGAACGCCTCCTGTGCTCGGCCCTCGTTGAGCCAGTAGAGCGCGAGGTTCGCCTGTGCGTCCGCGTTCCGAGGGTCTGCCGCGACGGCGCGCTGGAACAGGCGTCCGGCCTGGACGACGTCACCTTGCTGGGCCAGGATGGCGCCCAGGTTGGTGAGCGCGTCCGCCTGCCCCGGCTCGAGCTCGATCCCGTTGCGCAGCGATTGGACCGCGCCCTCGAGGTCGCCGCCTTTTGCGAGCGCGCCGCCCAACAGCACGTGGGCCTGCGCGAGCCACGGCTCCTCCTCGATGGACGCGCGGTACGCCGCGACCGCTTCCGGCAGCCGTCCCTGGGCCTCATACAACCGACCCAGGTTGACGCGGACGTCGGCAGCAGCCGGCTGGATCTCGAGCGCGCGGATGTAGAGCCGCTCGGCTTCGGCCGGCGGACGCCCAGATTGCTCGTACGCTTGCCCCAGCGCGTTTAACCGCTCCGGGTTCTCGCCGGCCTCGAGGGCGCGCTGCAACGGCTCGAGAGCCGACCGAGCCTGCCCCTGCTGGAGCCGTGCGTAGCCGAGCAGGTACTGCGCCTCTCCGACCTCGACGCGCTCACCGGTCCGCTCCTGCAAGAGGGAGACCCCGCGGCGGAAGTCCTGCGCCGTGCCTCCCTGACGCGCGTAGATCACGTAGGCGATCCCCTCCTCCAAGCTCCCCTCTCGGTCCTGCTCGAAGTACGGCGTGAGCGCCCCGGCCTGGACGGTCCCCTCGATGGCATCGTCCTCGACGACGCGGATCTTGTGATCGGTAAACGACGCGTGGGGCACGTCGTCCGCCTCCACCTTCGGCATGTGGCACGAGAAGCAGTTGGCCGTCTCCTGGTGCTGCACCTCGAGGTCGGGCGTCGGCATCGAGGACGCGAGCGCGGCCGGCTCGTGGCACGTCTGGCACGTCGCGTTAAAGTACTCCGGCCCCTTGTCCCGGAACCCTTCGTGGGGGTCGTGGCACGTCACGCAGTCCATCGAGGCCGACTCGGTAAAGCACGCGCTTGCCCGCATCCGGTCCGAGTGTGAGATCACGCTCACGCGGTTCGGGTCCTCGTCCTCGAGGGCGAAGATGGCACGGTGTGCCGAAAGAGGTCGGCCGGGTCGGTAGCTGTACGCGGTCTCGCCCTCACGCAAGACGGAGACCTCGCCGTTAAGGTGGCACTGCTGGCACACGTCGAGGCGGAGGTCGAGCGACAGCCACTTCGGGTTCACGATCGTCACGTCCATCGAGTCCGGCGCCTCGGGGTTCGCCGTCCGAGCCTCGACGTGTAGGTCCCCAGGCCCGTGGCACTGCTCGCAGCCGATCCCCTCGGCGAGTGATGCAAACTTGCCATCCGAGAACGGGACGGGCTCGCTGATCCCGTTGTGGCACGCCATGCACCGGTCGGGGACGGTCCGGTCGAAGCGCGCGTTCTGCTCTTGGTAGCCGGGGCTTAGTCCCCATCTCCCCTCTCCGTCGTTGGCCTGCGTGTACCACGTCAGCGGGAGCTGGTAGAGCCGGCCGTTCTCTTCCGACAGGTACGTCCGCGCCGCCGATCCGCTCCCGACGACGTGGGTCATCTCACGGACGAGCTCGTGATCGCGCCCCGTCGGCCCGTCCCGGTATTCGACTTGAACGAAACGGTCTCCGTCTCGGCGTGCTGCGTACACGAACCCTGTCGGCTCGTGCCGGACCTCGACGCCTGAGTAGTCCTCGACCGCGACGTCTGGCGTCAGCGGGTAGAACGACTGCGCCATTCCGTGCGACTGGTAGCTCGCATAGATCTCGTCGTGGCACGTCGCGCACGTCGCCGCTCCCACGTACGCCACGCCCGGGGCCAGGTTGAGGAACCGCTCGTCGTCACTCGACGATGACCGAGGAGTCAGACACGCCGCCAGCCAGGCAGCCGCCACGACGACTCCAGCCGCGATACCGAGGGAAGACCAACGCATAGGTAGAGGCCCCCGCTCGATCCAGCGAGGCGCTCGTCGAAGCTACGTCCGCCCTCGAGGCCGACACAACGGACGCACACGTACCCCGTCGGCCTCGAGGACGGCTTCCGTCGACGTGCTGTGCACGCCGTCTTTCAACCGGCCCGGTCCTCTTGGAATCGGCCTCGAGGACGAGTCATAGACCAGGGTCACGTCCTCGAGGGCGAAACGACACGCGGCCCCCGCACCGGTGTGCAGAGGCCGCGCGAGACCGGTCAGGTCCGTCGAGGACGGAGACCTAGAAGGTCAACGATGCCGTGATCAGGTTCTGGTCGCCCAGGTCCCCCATCTGACGGAACGCGTAGTCGACCGCGATGCCGGAGTTCGACAGCGGCAGGCGGAGGCCTGCGCCAACGCTCCAGAACTCGTTGGCGCTCTGGTCCTGGTCGGGCATGACGTTGACGCCGGCACGGGCATAGGCGAGGCCGCCGTATCCGAGCTCGAGGCCGCCTGCGAATTCGGCCTGGTCGTAGGCGTTCGAACGGAAGTTGCCCAGCACGGCGACGGACACGTCACCAGCGAACTGGCGGGTGTAACTGCTGCCGAAGTTGAGGAGCGACGGGAGCTCGTAGCTGTCCGTCGAGACCTCGACCGGGAAGCTGCCCGGCGAGCCACCGATCGGGTCGGTGCTGCCCAAGCCGTTGCCGGCGTAGCTCATCTTCGTGCCGAAGTTGCGCAGGCTGACTCCGAACTGGAGGCCGGTCTCACCGACGTTGTAGGTCACGCCGGCGTCGAAGGCGACCGCGTTGCCGCTGACGTCATCGATCTGTTCACCGACGGCCTTGACCGTCACACCGCCCGCAATGCGGTCGGTGAACTGACGAGCGTAGGCCGCGCCAACGACGAAGTTGGACGCGTCGAACGTCACCGTCGTCGGGTCCGGCGATGCCGCCGTGGTCAACGGCGAGTCGCCGATGTCCCACGACGTGACGAACAGGGCAACGTTGGAGTTGCCGAAGCTCTGAGCGACGCCGAACGTGCTGACACCGATGTCGGCGACGTAGTCGACGTAGCTGAACATGGCCTCGGTCCCCCCGTTCGCCATCAAGGCGGCGGGGTTGGACTGCAGCGACTCGAGGCCGCTAACGGAGCTGAGGCCGGCGGTGAGGCCGTTGGCGAGAGACGTCGTCCGGGCAGTGGTCGGCACGAGCAGGAACTGCGCGCCGGCCGTCCCCGCCCGTTCGTCACCTGGGACATCGCGTCCCTGAGCCATCGCTGGCCCCGCGGCGTAGCCCAGGAGGGCTACGAGAAGGAGTGTGCGGTACATGATGGTTTGAGTCAAGGGTGGGGTGGTTTAGAGGACGTCGAGCTGAGTACGGCGCTGGATCACGCCAAACTTCAGCACGCGCTCACCGAGTACCGAGCCGTCGGCCTCGCGGGCCTCGACGTGGATCAGGTAGATGCCGCTCGCGACTGGCAAGCTGGCCTCCGTGCGCAAGTCCCAATCGATCGTGGCGCCCGTGTTGGCCTTCTCGATCGTGCGGATGAGCGTGCCGCTCAGGGTGTAGATCCGGATCGTCGCCTGCGCAGGCAGGTTCACGAACCGAGTGATCGTCGCGTTACCGGACGCCTCGTAGCCGGAGACGCCACGGTAGGGGTTCGGCGTGATCGCGATCAGGTCCAGGTCCCGCTCGATGTCGTCCGCCGTCCGAGCGCTCGCGTCGATCGCGGCCACCTCTGCGGTCGAGACCGAGAACACGTCACCAGGCTGGTTCGGCTTCGAGGTCTCGATCCGGAAGATCGAGCCCTGCTCCGGGAACTGGTTCGCGAAGGGAGGCTCAACGCCACCATTCCAGCTCACGAAGACGGTCCGAGCGAGAGCCTCCTGACCGTGGTCGTCGGGAGCCGAGGCTGCATTTGCGAGCCACGCTTGGTAACCAGCTTCACCTGGCGACTTGTCGTTCGGCTCATACCAGTACACCCAGTCCGTGAACGGATCGTTATCCGCGCCCGAAATGGAGGACTCGTCGCCGGGGCCAAAGGACGAGATGTTGTACTCCCCGTTGTCGTCGATGTCAAGGATAGCCGGCACCATCCGGAAGTCGTCCGATGTATCGTCGGGGGTACCGATCCCGGTGTTCCAAATCTCAAACGGTATTTCTACCAGTGAGCCGTCGTTAAAGCGCTGGTATGCCGTGCTCGTCCCCGTGAAGCGGAACTCGAAGTCAAATGGGAACACGGCGGGGATGTTCGCTGCGGCGCGAGTGAACACCGAGCGTTGCTTGAACGACTCGAAGTAAGCGGCGCCGGAACCTGAAGCACCTCCAGCACCGATGAACCACACGTCATCCTGTGTCGACTGCTGGCTGGCGCCAGGTCGCTCCGGGACCGGGAAACCAGCGAAATCTGCGGAGCCACCCGTCGGAGGGTTGATCGGACCCGCTGCGTTCTGCGTCACCGTGAAGTTGGTGAAGTCGTTCTCGGGTCCCTGGATGTCAAATGCTAGGCCTTGCGCACGGAACACGTCCGTGGACTGTGGCGCGGTGACTCCCTGGTCCGTGTAGAACTGACGTCCGTTGAACAGGACTTCGCCGGTCGTGGCGTTGACGATGTCGTAGCTCGGTCCTACGACGGTCCCGTCGGCGTCGGTCTGCTCAAAGAACCGGACCTCGTAGCTGTCGCCTGTGATGGCAGCCGGGTTGACGACCCTGACGTTGACCTCACCTCCACCGACGTTGGCGTCACTTGCGACGCCTTCAAAGGCATCGGTCAGCGATGCCACAGGTGTCACTGGCCCAACACGCGAGGGGCGGACTTCGACACGAGTGACCGGGGCCGAGAACACCTTGGCACCAACCGAGGCCTCGTTGATCGCGTAGGCCTGGACGCCGAAGTAGTAGCTCGTCCCGTTGCGGAGCGGCTGCTGCGTGAAGGCGTCCTGCAAGATCGAGATCGCCGTCGGCGTCGTCGTTGCTCCCGCGTTGTCGGCGCCGTTGTTGACCACCTGCGTGATCTGGGCACCGGTGATCGGGTCCGTAGCGACGTCTGTCACGACGGTAATGCCGTTCACGATATCGAACTGACGGATCAGCGTTCCCTCGTTGTCAGCTTCGCTCCGGTACTGGAAGATGCGGAAGCCCTCGAACGAGTACGTCCGATCCTCCGCGTCGACGGGCGCGAACGGGTTTTCCTCGTCATAACGGAAGATGTCGGCGATATCACCGGTCTCGCTATCGAACTCGAGGATGATCTGCTGGTCGAGACCAGCAGCCGTCACGTCAACGGCCGGCGGCGGCTGCGGAAGTGCGAACTCGGCGTCGAACGCGCTTTGGAGAGTCGCGTTGTCCACCTTGAGCTGACGCACCGACGCGATCTGCGGCTGCGTCGGAGTGCCCGATGCCTGTGACCAGACGATGCCGAACACGATCTCCTGCATGTCGCCAGGGTTGAACGTGAACGGTCCCGAGGACACGCCGAACCGACGGTCAGCAGGCGTGTTGGCCGTGCCGTTGCCGTCCGAGTTGTACTCGCTCCAGAATTCCGGGGGGTTACCCGGGAAGGCGAAGTCGACGACGGGTCCGTTGGTGTTGTACCCATCGGCACCCTGCCTCAGCGGCGTCCCGTCTTTCCAGAAGCCCTGCATGTACGAGTACGCCTCGTCTCCGTTGTTCGGGTCGACCGTCGGGCCAGAGCCACCGTTCGTGAAGTAGAAGAACTTCTCGATCGCGAGACGCTCGTCGTCCTCATCGATCTCACCGTCGTCATCGTTGTCGATGCCGTCGCTGTTGACGAGGGGGCCTTGGAAGAAGTCGTAACCGAGTGCTGGCGGGACGGCTCCGTAGCCGGCGCCACCGTCGTCGAAGTCGTCGCCGTTGTAGACGAATCCGAGACCGAGGTCGGGATCGGACCCGACGTAGTCGTCGTTGAACTCACCGAGGTCGGGGTCCGAGAAGATGCCGAGGTACGTGTCCGTCATCGGCTGGCTTCCCCGGTAGAAGAACTGGTACCGGTAGAACGTCGCGTTGTTGAGCGCGTCCGCCCTCGAGAAGGCGAAGGCCTGCGCGCGGACTTCCAAGCGGATGGTCTCCGCTTCGCTCCAGGCGTGAGGGGCTCCGGCTCCCTCGTCGTTCATGACCCACCAAATGCCCTGGTCACCGATGATGTCGGGACGCTCTCCGGCCTCGAGGTTGAGCTGACGCGTTCCGTATCCGGCGTCGTTCAGGTTGAGCTCGATGCGGGGCTCGTCCGGGACGCCGTCTCCATCCTCATCGAGGCGGGCGTCACGGCGGCCGTTCCCGTTCGTGTCGATAAAGAACGGCGCACCGTACGCGATCGGCCATCCCTGGAGATCGCTCGTGGCGGTACCGGTCGCGTTGTAGGCCCGGATGTCACCGATCTCGACCTTCCAGAACCGGTCGAACTGACCACAGGTCTCGGTCGTCGTGGTGCCGTCGGCACCGAGGGGGCCCGGCCAGTACTCCCACTCGCCATAGGTCGAGCCGGCGAACCGGAGTTGGCCATCGACCTGGCCGCCGACCCAGATGCCGGACGCGAAGATGGAGTTCAGCCCACTGCCGGCTGGGACCTCGTACTGAGCTCCTGAGCCGCGCCAGAAGAGACCACCGATGTTGTAAAGGACCGCGCGGACGTTGTTGATGTCGAGCGTCGCCTCGGCAGAGCCGGTGGCGCACGCAGCGATGGCGCTATTGGACGTAGGACCTCCCGATGCGACCGGGATAACCTTGCCCTGCGCCGAGGCTGGAGCCGTCGCGCCCAGCGCGAGCAGTCCAGCGACCACGGCCGTGAGCCGTCGGCGCGTTGAGTAGAGAGCGTTCATGAAACGGGGAGTGTGCGTGAGGTGTGCTCGGCCCCCACACGTGCAGGGGCCGAGCCGTCAATCGTTAGGACTAAAAGTCGAGGGTGACACCGAGACGGATCCGGCGGGGAAGTCCGTACACACGGCCTCCGCTCTGTCCAAACGTGTCCAGGACCACGGGCGAGTTCACGTACTGGGAGTACAGGAACCGGAACGCGTCCCTCTCGAGGTCGGTCGGCAAGTTGCGGACGACGTCGGGGTTCGTCGCCAAGAAGCCGTCGTCGTCCGGGAGTCCCGTGTCGCGGTAGACCGAGTAGACCTGGTCCTGGTTGAGCAGGTTTTGGACCCAGACGTAGCCCTTGAAGTTGGCCGGCCCGAGGTTGAAGTTCCGGTCCACCCGGAGGTCAAGACGGCTCGTGAACGGCAGGTACACCGAGTTCACAGCACCGACAGCGCCACCGTTGGTCGACTGGAAGATCGGGCTCTGGAGAGCCTGGTCGTCCAGCTGCGTGTAGGGGCTGCCGCTCTGGAGAACGCCGAGGAGGTTGAACCCGAACCCAGCGAACGGACGGATGCCACCGAGCATCGGACCCTCGCCCTCGCCCAGACGGTAGTCGAGCGAGAGGTTGAGGTTGTGACGCCGGTCGAACGCGAGAGGCGCGAGCGTCTCCGGGAACACCCCGGTCGCCGAGCGCCACGCGATGATCCGTGCCGTCCTCGAGTCCGAACCGGTGCCCTCAGCAAACGACAACGTGTAGTTGGCGTTGACGCTGAGGTTGCGGGTCCGGCGCAGGTCGAAGGCGACCTCCAAGCCCTTCGTCGTGGTAAAGTCGAGGTTGGTGTACCCCGTGTAACCGGCTGGGAACGCCTGATCGAGGTTGCGGAGCGTGACCTTGTTCCGCTGCGTCCGGTAGAAGCCCGACAGCGTCAGCGCGGCCTGCTGGCCGATGCGCTGGCGGAAGCCGAGCTCGTACTGGGTCGTCGTCTCCGGGCGAAGGTTCGCGTTGTTAAGCGTACCGCTCGAGGACGCGACGTTGGCGTAGTCCCGGATCGTCGCGAAGGCGTTCTCGCTCGGGCGCTGGCTCGTCACGTTGTAGGACGCGAAGAACAAGGCCCGGTCGGTCACCGGGAACGTGACGCCGATGCGGGGCATGAGCGTCAGGGCCGGATCGTAGTCGCGGAAGGCGTCGTCGGAGAGCTCGTTGCTCTCCGCGATCGGCTGGCCGGCCTGCTGGATCTCGTCGAACGGGACTTCCTCGCCGTTGAGGTTATAGAACTGGCCCTCGAGGTCGCGGTAGCCGACGACGTCGCCGCCGTTCTGGTAGAAGGCGAAGTCGCCCTCGATGTTGCCCGGGATGTTGTCCGGGACGATGGCACGGGGCGCACCCTGCTCGTCGAAGATGCCCGCGCGGAGGTCGTCGACGCGGAAGATGTCGACGAGCGCGTAGGGATCGCGGAGCACCAACGTGTTGTTGTCGAACACGTCGAGCCGCAGGCCCAAGTCGAGGACGATGTCCTGGTACTCGATGCGGTCACGGACGTAGCCACCGTAGTAGATCGGCTCGTACGGCGCGATGTTGCGGTTGGCGCCCGACGTGAAGTCGGTCACGTTGCCGTCGTCGACCTGCTCGGTGCCGTTGAAGTTGTACCCGTAGTAGGAAGCGCTCGCCTCGAAGCCGTCCTCGTACTCGAGCTCTTCCCAGCTCGACACACCGCGGTCGGGCTGGCCGTCGCCGTCCGTATCCACGGTGCGGATCTCAGCGCCCGAAACCTCGGCGGTCCCGTCCTCGAAGTAGCGCGCGAACCGGGTGGTGTTGATGAAGTAGCGGCGCTGGGTCAGCGTCTCGTACTCACCACCGAAGGAGAGCTCGTGGACACCGATCTGCGTCTGGGCGTTGCCGAAGACGCGGAACTGGTCCTGGCTAAACCGATCGTAGGTCGAGAGCACAGAGCCGGGACCGCTAAACGTGAACCCGAGGGACTGGTCCACGCCCAGGTTGCCGTCCGAGAACAGGTTGGTCGTGTTGCCCGCCTCGTCTCCGGTCGTGACCGTCGAGAAGTAGCGTCGCGCGACCGCGTTTGCCTCGTTGTCGATGTCCCCGTAGAACAGCGCGTCGCGGACGTCGTCGCTGAACGAGTTCGGGTGCTCGACCAAGTTGCGGGTCGAGTACTCGGCCTGAAGCTGGTAGAACGCCGTGTTCGAGAGCACCTGGCGGAGCGACACATAGCCACGAATGACCTCGTCGTCCGTCTGGCTGAACTGATCCCGGTTGAAGAGAGACCGGCTGTAGCTGAAGCTCTGGTCGTCCTCGAGGACGTAGGCCCCGCCCAAGCGGAGGCTCACGCCAGTAACTGGGCGGATGTCGATGTTTCCGCTCGCAGCGATCTCGGTCGAGGGATCATCCTTGCCGGACCGGGTCGAGAAGAACGACTCATCGGAGACGAAGTCATACCCACGGCGGAAGCCGTTGATAAAGTCGCCCGGGTGGTCGCCGTTGAACCCGAGGATCGCGCCCAGGCTGTCCGGTGTCACGGAGCCGCCATCGGTGTTGAATCCTGCGGGGAACGGGAAGTAGACGAAGTTCTCGTCCTCGAAGAGCGGAGCACCCGTGGCGCCGCTCAGGTCGAGGGGCACGCCGTTCTGGTCGACGCCGTTGCGGTCGACGCGGATCACCTGCGGCGAGCTCTGGAGCGCGTTGTAGATGTCGTCGTTGAGCTGGAGCGTCTCGAGGGCGTACGGGGAGGCGTCCTCCTGGAACGTCCCCTGAACCGAGCCGAAGAAGCTCACGCGGTCCCGGATGATCGGGCCGCCCAAGGACAGCGATCCCAACGTGTAGCCGAACGAGTCGAGGCCGTAGGACGTGATCGCCTCGGCCGCGCCGAAGAACGCGTTGCCGCCGCCACGGGTCGAGATCGAGATGACACCGGCCGTCGCGTCGCCGTACTGCGGCGGGATCGTACCGATGAGCATCTCCTGCTCGGCGATCGCCTGCTGAGGCACGGCCGTGGAGCCCACCACCTTCACACCGTCGACGTAGTAGTCGACCTCCTCACCGCGACCGCCGCGGATGTTGAGCGTGTTCGAGCCGTCGTTGGAGACGACGCCGGCCTGGATGGCGGCGACGCTCTGGACGCCACGGACGGGCAGGTTCTGGATGTCCTCGCCGGTCACCACCTTCGGGACGCCGATGGCGTCACGCTGGATGAGGGGCCGCTCGTACTCGACGATGACCTCTCCGATGGACTGGCCCGAGAGCTCGACGTCGACCGTACGGGTACGGCCCTGCGAGATCTCGACGCCGGTGAGCGTCTCGGTCTGGTAGCCCGTGTACGAGTACGTGATGGCGTACGCGCCGACGGGGATGCCGAGGATGGTGTAGTTGCCGTCGATGTCTGTGGCCGCGCCGCGCGAGATGTCAGCGAGGAACACGTTGGCCCCGATGAGCGGATCGCCGGTCTCGGCGTCCGTCACGCGGCCCGACAGCTTGCCGGAGTTTTGTGCCAGCGCCACGCTAGGGAGCGCGAGCAGCAAAAGGAGCACGGCTGTGCTCAGTGAACGAATCATTGCTACCTCCTTGGGTGGTGTGTGTGCCCGAGCTCGAAACGCTCGGGGGCGATAGAGAGCCGACTGGCTCTCGTCTGTGGGTGCCGTAGCCTCATGGCCGGGGCGAGCGGGCGCGGGATCGTGTCCTGCTGCCCCGGTGGGTCGTTCTCCGCCTGCCGTGCCGGCCGGTCCTCTGCCCCCAACTCGCGCGACTGCGCGGCGGGCTCGTCCTTGGAATGAAGAGGATTGAAACAACGGGCTCAGAGCGGCGCGGTGGTAATCGGGCGGGAAGCGACAGACGCGAATATAGTCCCTTCAAAAAATCTGCGAGAGGGCATACCAAGATCCCTTCTCATTCTTTGCGGCCCCAAACCCCTCATATCGGCCTCAGCTGCCCCTCAGGGCCAACAAGGCGACCGAATGTCTTTTGGCAACGCACTTCGATTTGCCCCACGGCCGTCCTCGAGGCTGGTCAAAACTTCTGCCGGTAACGAGTTAAGCGTTCAAACTCAGCCTGGCCTCGAGGACGCGTCCTCGAGGAACCTCGACAGCCTGCTCCGGCGTTGCCCGAGGCCACCCCGACTGCTCATGTCTGACGCCACACGCCCCGAGGTCCTTGTCTCGACCGACTGGGTCGCCAAGAACCTCTCCGATACCGACGCCGTCCGCGTCATCGAGTCCAACGAGGACGTCCTGCTCTACGCGACGGGTCACCTCCACAACGCCGTCCACGTCGACTGGCAGACGGACCTCCAGGACCAGGACGTCCGGGACTACATCTCCCAGAAGCAGTTCGACGCGCTGTGTTCCAGGCTGGGCATCCGCCCGGACACGACGCTGGTGTTCTACGGCGACAAGTCGAACTGGTGGGCGTGCTACGCCTTCTGGACGTTCACCATGATGGGCCACCGCAACTGCCGCGTGATGGACGGCGGCCGGGCAAAGTGGGAGGCCGAAGGCCGGACCTTTACGACGGACGTGCCGAAGTACGAGAGCACTGACTATGAGGCCCAAGCGCCGGACCCGTCGATCCGGTCGTTCCGCGACGACGTCCTCGAGCACATGAAGGCCGGCGGGCCGATGGTCGACGTGCGGAGCCCGGCCGAGTTCATCGGCGAGATCTCCCACGCGCCGCACGACCCGGGCGCCGAGGCCGCGCTCCGGGCCGGCCACATCCCCGGCGCCTCGAACGTGCCCTGGAGCCGAGCCACAAACACCGACGGCACGTTCAAGAGCCGGTCCGACCTCGAGGAGATCTACCTCGAGGAGCAGGGCCTCGACCCGGCCGACCCGACGATCGCGTACTGCCGGATCGGGGAACGCTCGAGCCACACCTGGTTCGTGCTCAAGTACCTCTTGGACTTCCAGGACGTGCGCAACTACGACGGCTCGTGGACCGAGTGGGGCAACCTGGTCGGCGTGCCGGTCGAGAAGGGGATGCCCGAAGACTCCGGCGCCATCGCGGACTAGACGCCCTCGAGGGCGGAGTGCGAGACGAGGTAAAAAGAGGCTGGCGTCCTGAACCGTTCGAGGTCGGCCTCGAGGACGACAGGTGCGGAGGCGTCCCCCTCGAGGCAGATGCCACCGACCTCGAGGACGGCGCCATGAGTGGGAGCGGGTCAGCCCCCGGCTGCGTCCTCGAGGACGCGGAACCTTTCGGGTTGGCCCATCGAACCCCGAACCCCGAACCCCGAACCCCGAACCCCGAACCCCGGTAGCTTCCGCGTTCCCCTCCGGCCTCGACGTGTCCGACCGACCGCTCCTCGTTACCTCCGCGCTCCCGTACGCGAACGGCCCGCTCCACCTGGGCCACCTGGCCGGCGCGTATCTCCCCGCCGACCTGTTCGTCCGGTACCAGCGGCTGACCGGCCGAGACGTCGTCTACGTCTGCGGCTCCGACGAGCACGGCGCGGCCATCGCGATCCGCGCGCGCCAAGAGGGGACCACGCCCCAGGCCATCGTCGACCGGTACCACGCCGAAATCGAGGCCGCGTTCGAGTCGTTCGGCATCTCGTTCGACGTCTACAGCCGGACCTCGAAGCCGATCCACCACGAGACGAGCCAGGACCTGTTCCGCTCCATCGAGGCCGCGGGCGGGTTCGTCAAGAAGACCTCGACGCAGTTGTTCGACCCCGAGGCCGGACTCTTCCTCGCCGACCGGTTCGTAAAAGGCACCTGCCCGATCTGCGGCTACGACAGCGCCTACGGCGACCAGTGCGAAAACTGTGGCTCGTCGCTCTCGCCCGACGACCTGATCGAGCCTTCGAGCACGCTGTCCGGCGCCACGCCCGAGCGCCGCAAGACGACGCACTGGTACCTGCCGCTCGGCGACCTGCAGCCCGACCTCGAGGCCTGGATCGAGACCAAGAACGACTGGAAGCCGAACGTGCTGGGTCAGATCGGGAGCTGGTTCCAGTCCGGCCTGAGCGACCGCGCGATGACGCGCGACCTCGACTGGGGAATCCCCGTGCCCAGTGACATCGAGGGCGAGACCGACGGCAAGGTGCTCTACGTCTGGTTCGACGCGCCCATCGGCTACGTCTCCGCCACCAAAGACTGGTGCGCCGACAGCAACCCCGAGCTGTGGCGTCGCTACTGGCAGGTCCACGACGACGGGACCGTGCCCGAACTCGTCCACTTTATCGGCAAGGACAACATCGTCTTCCACTGCCTCATCTTCCCGGCCACGCTGATGGCCGCCAACCGAGCGCAGCCCGACCTGCCGCAGTGGGTGTTGCCCGAGAACGTGCCCGCCAACGAGTTCCTTAACCTCGAGGGCCGCAAGCTCTCTACCTCGAGGGGATGGGCCGTCTGGGCTGACGAGGCCGTCCGGTCGTTCGACCCCGACCTGCTTCGCTATGGCCTGGCCGTCGGGCTGCCCGAGACCAAGGACGCCGACTTTACTTGGGCCGATTTTCAGAACCGCGTCAACGGAGAACTGGCCGATGTCGTCGGCAACTTCTGCAACCGGGCGTTGACGTTCGCGACTCGGTTCTGCGACGGCCAGGTCCCCGCCCTTGAGGACGCGTCCGACCAAGACCGGGCGCTACTCGGCGCGATCGCCGCCGCACCCGCCGAGATCGGAGCCGCGTACCGCGAGTACCGGATGCGCGACGCGGTCGCTCGGACGGTCCAGTTGGCTCGCTTGGGGAACCAGTATCTCCAGGAGACCCAGCCCTGGAAGACGCGCAAAAGCGACGAGCGCGCCATGCGCAACTCGGTCCACGTCGCGCTCCAAGCCACGGCGAGCTTGTCGATCCTGCTCGAGCCCATCGTCCCCGGTATCGCGGCGCGACTGCGTGAGATGCTCGCCCTCGAGGACGTGCGGTCGTCGCTGCCTGCTCCCGTCAACACCGGGACCGGTGTCCACCTCGGCTGGGACGACGCGGCCCGTCCGCTCCTCCCCGTCGGCCACCGGCTGGGCGAGCCCGGCATCCTGGTCGCCAAGGTCGAGGACGAGGCCGTCGAGGCCGAGCGCGAGCGCCTGACCTCGAGGTCGGCAGATTCAGAAGCGCCCACCGAGAGCGCCGCGTCCGACCTTGAGGACGACTACCCGCCGCTCGGCGACGAGATCGTGTTCGACCAGTTCACGCCGCTCGACCTGCGCGTCGGCCGCATCGTCAAGGCCGATCTCCACCCGAAGGCCGACAAGCTGCTGCGGTTCGACGTGGACCTGGGCTTCGAGACGCGCCAGATCCTGTCGGGCGTCCGCGAGCACTTCGCGCCGGACGACCTCGAGGGCCGCAAGGTCGTCGTCGTCGCCAACCTCAAGCCCCGGACCATCCGCGGGCTCGAGAGCAGCGGCATGATCCTGTTCGCCGAGGACCGTGAGGGCCGTCTGATCCTGGTCGAGACCGACGCCGAGGTGGGGGCCATCGTTAAATAGCTATCCCCCACGATCGTCTCATGGCAAACCTCAACCCCAAAGTCCCCATCGCTCTCTTGGTGACGGCCGCCGTGATCTCCACCCTCGAGATCGGGACCGCGGTCGCCGAAGGCCGAGACCTCAACGTCCTGACCCTCATAGCGATGGCTCTCGTGGTCGTGTCGATGGTGATGTCGATCCGCGGCGTGAAGTAGGTCGTCCTCGAGGTCCGCGCCTCGTCCTCGAAGACGCTTGCTCAGAACGTCACGTCGAAGGAGCCGTTGACGATGTCGATCTGGTCGCCCGACGGGACCTGGCCGACGAACGAGAACGTGCCCTCGGCCGAGGTGTCCGTGACCGATGTCACCGTGACGCGACCCGAGGTTGACGCGAACGTCTGCTCTGCCTGCTGGCTCGTGTCTGCGGCTCGGACGGTGTAGACGCCTCCCGCCGTGGTTTCACCGACCTCGAAGGTGCCGACTTCGTTGGGCGCCGTCACGGCGAGCAAGCGCTGGTCGTTGTCGGAGACCACGTCGTCGATGCTCGCGATCGTCAACACGCCGGACTCGACCTCGACGCGGACGCAGGGCGTCGAATAGCGGCTCCCGCCGACGGTCGCGGAGACCGTGCCGGAATCGGCGTAGCCCGTCGCGGAGCAGGCGGCGCCATCGACGACGTCACTTACCGCGTCGCACCCTCCAGTGAACATCAGGATCGACAGGAGAGCGGCGAAGCGAGAAACGGGCGTCATCGAGGTTGGGGTGGAGCGCGCGCAACCTACTCTATCCGCTGACGTGGCCGGCACGAGCGCGGTAGGTTGTCTCGGTCTGCCTCCCCGCCATGATCCGCGCCACCGCCCTCGCCGTCCTGTTCTCCGCGGCCGCCGTTGCCCAGCCCAACGACTCCGGCCTGCCGCTCCTCCCCGAGCAGGCGGCCATCGACGTGACCTACATCGACCTCGAGGTCTCCGTCGACATCGAGGAGCGGACCATCGAGGGCGAGGTCGTCACCGAGGCCCGCGTCGTCCAGCCGACGGCGGCGGTCGTGTTCGACCTCGACGCGCCGTTCCAGGTCGAGAGCGTCGAGGAGGTCGCCTACGTGGTCGGAAGTGGCGACGAGGTCTCCCTCCCGAGGGCGTTCGAGCGCGACGGGAATCGGCTCCGCGTCGATCTCGGGCGGACCGCGCAGCCGGGCGAGGGGATGCGGCTCCGCGTCTCGTACAGCGGTGCGCCGCGCGTGGCGCCGAGACCGCCGTGGGACGGTGGCTTCACCTGGACCGAGACCGAGGGCGGCCGCCCGTGGGTCGCGGTGAGCTGCCAGATCCAGGGCGCCGACCTGTGGTGGCCCGTCAAAGACCACCCGTCCGACGAGCCCGACTCGCTCCGCATCGCCCTGCGCGCACCGTCCGACCTCCGGGCCATCTCGAACGGCGTCTGGGAAGGGCGAGAGGACCACGGCGACGGGACCGCGACCGAGCGATGGTTCGTCTCGACGCCGATCAACAACTACGGCGTCTCGTTCGGCATCGGCCCGTACGAGACCGTCGAGGCCGAGTACCAAAGCCCCCTCGGATGGACGCAGACCGTCCCGTTCTTCGTGCTCCCCGAGCGCGTCAAAGACGCCGAGCGCCAGATGCCGGGCTTCCTCGACGCCCTCGCCTTCCTCGAACGGACGTTCGGCCCCTACGCCTGGCGCGCCGACGGCTACAAGATCCTGCACACGCCCTACCTCGGCATGGAGCACCAGACGCTCGTCGCCTACGGCTCGGACTTCGGCGAGAACGACTTCGGGTTCGACTGGCTCCACTTCCACGAGCTCGCGCACGAGTGGTGGGCCAACCTGGGCTCGGCGCCGGACTGGCGCGACTTCTGGGTCCACGAGTCGTTCGCCAACTACGCTGAGGCGCTCTACGCCGAGGACATCGCGCGGCGCCGTGACGGCGACGAAGCCGGTCGAGCCGCTTACCTCGCCTACCTGCAGAACACGCGCCGGGGCCACCGCAACGAGATCCCGATCGCGCCGCGCGAATCGAGGACGACGCAGCAGATGTACCAACTGCCCGACGGCCGCTCCAACGGCGACATCTACTCCAAGGGCGGCTGGGTCCTGCACACGATGCGCGGCCTGGTCAACGACGACGACCGCTTTTTCGCCGCGCTCCGTTCGATCCTGTACCCGACCGATCAAGACGAGCAAACCACCGACGGCCGCCAGGCCCGCTTCGTCTCGGCCGAGGACGTGATCCGTCAGCTCTCGCTCGCCGCGGGCCGCGACCTCGGCGGCGTCCTCGAGGTCTACCTCCGCCAGCCCGAGGTGCCTCGCCTCGCCTTGGAGCGCGACGGCACGACCGCGACCGTCCGCTGGGTTCTGCCCGCCGCCCTCGAGGGTGTGAGCTTCGACGTTCCCGTCGAGGTCGACGTCGCCGGCCAGCGCGTCCGCCTTCCGATGACCGGCGGCGCCAGCTCCTTCGAGGCCGCGCCCGACCTCGAGGTCGTCCTCGATCCCGACGGGTGGGTGCTGTTCGAGCCGGCCGAATGAGGCTCGCACTCCTGGTCCTGCTGGCGGGTGCCGCGTCCGCCCAGTCGCCGCTCGACGCCGTCGCCGACGCCCTAGGCGGGCGGGACCGCATCGACGCCCTCGAGTCCCTGGTGATCGCATCTCGTGTCGATGCTCCAATTGGTGGGCGAGACCGTGTGCTGCGGTCCACGATGACACTGCGTCTCCCCGATGCGACGCGCTGGGATGTCCGCGTCGCAGGCCGGACCCGTACAGTCGTGTTGACCTCACGCGCCGCCTTCTCCGTCCTCGAGGGCGAGGCCCGGCCTCTTAGCCTCGAGGCCGAGCTTGATG